>USHB01000042.1 GCA_900554395.1 uncultured Phascolarctobacterium sp. | reverse complement strand
CCTGCCTCACGTTTTTTCTGCGCTGTCTGCGAAATATAAGTGCCAAGCACCATTTTATACCCTTTGCGCTCTACTATTTGTTTTATAAACTCTTTGTGCGGACAGGGCGGATTGTGATAGTTATCCGATACAATGCAGCTTGCAAGGTAAACAGTAACATCTTCCTTGCTGTCGCCCCAACGTTTCAGCTTGTGGTTTAAATCTTCCAGCTTGGCTGCAACGCCCATGCCGCAGCAGCCGCCGCAGGTTGTGCTGATATAATTTACGCAGTCTTCCACACCTTCAAATTTGCCTGTACGTTTTTCAAAACTTTTCATGCAGGCATAACCTACACATTTTTTTGCGACAATATCGCACTGAATTACTAACGCTGTTTTTGCCATTATTTCATCATTCCATGTTCTTTTAAAAGTGCTGCCAGTTTTTCTCTATTTTCTTCTGTCAAAGGAGTAAGCGGCAGGCGCGGTTCGCCGCATTCAATGCCGGTTGCCATGGTTGTAGCTGCCTTAACCGGAATGGGGTTTGTTTCCATAAACATAGCTTTGGCAAGAGGAACCATTTTGGTATTGATGCGTGCGGCTTCTTTAACGCGGCCATCTTCATAAGCCTGCATGAGCGATTGCAAAAGTTCACCGCCGCAGTTGCTGAGTACGCTTATTAAGCCTGTTGCGCCAACGGACATGAACGGCAGAACTTCAATATCGTCGCCGCTGTAAATAGTAAAATCTTCCGGCAAGACGGTAAAGAGTTCGTTAACCTGTGCAACATTGCCTGCTGCTTCTTTAATGGCAACAATGTTGTCAAAATCTTCTGCCAGGCGCGCAACCGTAGCCGGAGCAATATTGGAAGCTGTACGCCCCGGAACATTGTAAACGATAATAGGCAGTTTGGTAGATTGCGCAACAGCCGCAAAATGCTGATAGAAACCTTCCTGAGTCGGTTTATTGTAATAAGGCCCTACAATCAGAACGCCGTCAATACCCATAGCTTCAGCCATTTTGGTCATTTTTACAGTATCAGCGGTGCAGTTTGTGCCCGTGCCTGCAATTACCGGCACGCGTTTATTAACGCGGTTTACCACAACGCGGAATAATTCCAGTTTTTCATCAATAGTCATGGTTGCAGCTTCGCCTGTTGAACCGGCAACAACCAAACCATCGCTGCCATGGGCAATCAGCCAGTCAGCCAAATCTGCGGCGTTTTCATAATTAACGCTGCCGTCTGCATTAAACGGAGTTACCATTGCGGTAAGCAGCCTGCCAAAGTATGGATTTTTCATTGTAAAGCACCTCTCTTATAATTTAAACGCCTTATGAAGCGCAGTAACGGCTTCATTAATATGTTCTTCTTTTACAATTGCAGAAATTGTGGTATCAGAATCCACCGTCTGCAAAATATGAATTTTATTATCTGCAAGCGCGCTGACAAATTTTGCCATCAGCCCCGGGAAACCGCGTACCGCAGCAAAAACAACGGAGACTTTGGCACAGTTTCTGTTTACGGTATAATCAAAACCAGCTTCATCAAGCACTGCGATGGTTTTACCGGTATCGGCGCTGAAAATGGCAAACATGGAGCTGCTTTCAGACAAATTAAGGCAGCTTACGCTGATGCCCGCAGCAGCCAAATCCTCAAACAAAATGCGCCCGCTGCTGGCATCTTTAGTATCAAGATTTACGCGGAACTGCACCAAATCTTTCAAATAAGTTACGCCGCTTATTCTGCGTTCGGTAACGGAATTTTCAACTTCCAGACCGGAAATGTCACTTGTAATAAGCGTACCCGGCGCATCACTGAAAGTAGATTTAACAACAAGCGGAATATTCCTGCGCATAGCAATTTCCACCGCGCGCGGATGAATTACCTTCGCTCCCTGCTGCGCCATCTGTGCAACTTCCGCATAAGAAATTTTATGCAGAATAGTTGCATCTTTGACAATACGCGGGTCGGCAGTCATAACGCCTTCCACATCGGTATAAATTTCAATTTTTTCGGCATTAAGCGCAACGCCGAGTGCCGCTGCCGTAACATCACTGCCGCCGCGTCCGAGCGTGGTAAATTTTCCGTGGTTTTCCGTCATGCCCTGGAAACCGCAAATAACAGGTATTACACCGGATTCCAGCAAATGTTTCAAATCATCTGTTTTAATGTTTTTTATGCGTGCAGCGCCGAACTGTGAATCGGTAATAATGCCTGCCTGTCCGCCGGTAAGCGCCATAGCGTTAAAACCAAACTTCTGCAAAGTGGCCGCCATTATGCAGGCGGAAATAATCTCGCCGCAGCACATCAGCATATCCTGCTCGCGCACATTAACGGAAAGGTTAACCTGTTTTAAAAAATCAATTAAAGTATCGGTTGCATAAGGCGCGCCTTTACGGCCAATAGCCGATACCACAACCACAGGAGCATAACCGCTGCGGATTGCCTGCTGTACTTTATCTTTAACGGCAGTGCGTGCTTTTTCGTCAACAACGGAAGTACCGCCAAATTTTTGTATAAGTATTTTCATCAGCGCTGTTCTCCGTTAAATCCAACCGTTTTTAATCATGGTTTCCGCAATCTGCAAAGTATTAAGTGCCGCGCCTTTTCTAATCTGGTCGCCCACCACCCACAAATTAAACGAATTGGGTGCAGATTCATCACGGCGCAGACGGCCTACATAAACCTCGTCGGTATCAGAGGTATAAAGCGGCATCGGGTAAGTCTGTGTTGCCGGGTCATCCTGCACAATAACACCCGGGAAGTTTTTCAGTGCCGTTTTAATTTCATCAAGCGTTACGTCATGTTCAAGTTCAATATTTACAGATTCAGAATGGCTGCGGTATACCGGCACGCGAATAGTGGTTGCGGTAATACGCATGTCGTAATCATCCATAATTTTTCTGGTTTCGTTAACCATTTTCATTTCTTCTTTGGTGTACAGGTTATCGCAGAAAACATCTATCTGCGGAATCAGGTTAAAAGCAATCGGGTAATGTTTTTCCGCACTGGCAGAAGGAAGAATGTTGGCAACCATTTCCCTGCCGTCAAGATAAGCCGCAGTCTGATTGGTAAGTTCGTCGATGCCTTCTTTGCCTGCACCGCTTACAGCCTGATATGTAGATACGATAACACGTTTGATTTTAGCTAAATCGTAAATCGGTTTTAAAGCCATTAACATAATAATGGTTGAGCAGTTAGGGTTAGCAATAATGCCTTTATGTTTTAAAATAGCTTCCGGATTAACTTCCGGCACAACGAGCGGCACTTCCGGGTCCATACGGAAAGCACTGGAGTTATCTATTACCACAGCGCCTGCTTTTACAGCGCTGGGCGCAAATTCTTTGGAAATGCTTCCGCCGGCAAACAGAGCAATATCAATGCCTTCAAAAGAATCGTGAGTTGCTTCCTGCACAGTGTAATCTTTACCCATAAAGTTAATTACTTTGCCTGCGCTGCGTTTGGATGCCAAAAGCCTTAATTCGTTAAAAGGAAAATTTCTTTCTTCTATCAATTTTAAAAATTCTGCGCCGACAGCGCCTGTCGCACCCAAAATTGCCACATTATACTTTTTCATAAACATCCCCCAAAATTATAATAATTTATCAAGACCGTAAACAAGGCCTTTGGTACCTAAAATTTTGCGGCAGCCCAGCATTACGCCCGGCATATAACATTCACGGTTAATCGGGTCGCTGATGATTTTTAACGTTTCACCCTGGCTGCCAAATACAACTTCCTGCGAAGCTACATAACCGGGCAGGCGCAGGCTGTGGATTTTCATGCCTTCAAAATCAGCGCCGCGCGCACCGGGCATGGTTTCTTTTTCATCAGGATTGCCCTGCTTCATGGCAGCACGCACTTCGGCAATTTTCTGCGCCGTCAGCACTGCTGTACCGGAAGGTGCATCAAGTTTTTTATCGTGATGCTTTTCAATAATTTCTACATGCGGGAAATATTTTGCGGCTTCACAAGCCAGTTTAATCATTACTACTGCGCCGAGGGCAAAGTTTGGCGCAATTAAAACGCCAACGCCTTTTTCCTGTGCCAGTTTGTCAATTTCTTCCAGATTTTCTTTGGTGAAACCGGTCGTGCCGACAACGGCGTTTACTCCCATATTGATAATTTTACGCAGGTTATCCATCACAACATCTGGACGGGTAAAATCAATCACAACATCAGGACGGGTACAGGTAATAGCGTTTTCCAAATCGGTATCCACACCAAAAACGCCGCCGTCATAATAAGGTATAGTTTTATCTGCGCCGTTAATATCAACAACGCCGCTTAAATCCATATCATCCTGTGCCATAACAGTTTTGCATACTTCCGTACCCATTCTGCCCAAAGCACCGTTAACCAAAACTCTAATCACATTGCCAGCCCCTTTCTGCTATAAACAAAAACCGTTGAGAAAGACTTTCCCAACGGCAATACATCTGCATAATCATTGAGATAGCCCTCCGCCTTTTCAGGCGACAGTCCGGCAGTTATTCACTGACGGCCCAGCATAAAAAACATGGCTGCTTTTTAAACTTCGGCGGTTGCCCTTTCAAACGCTTCATCGCTCCCGCTCAGCGTCATACTAATGTGTTCCGCTCCTCTATCAAACAATTTTATAAAGTAATTATATAACCCATTATAAAGGTTGTCAAATAAAGTGTAAAGAAAATTCTTCAAAAATTAAATTTTTGTCTATCCTATGCAATTTATTGTTAATTTTTTACAGTTTCTGTAATGACATCTGTTTAAATTTCTTTACCGTACCCTCAATATCGTCCGCACCTAAAATAGCGCTTACTACTGCCGCGCCGTTTGCTCCTGCTGCTAATACTTCGCCGTAATTGGCAAGCGTTATGCCGCCGATACCTACAAAATGCAGCCCGGTTGCTGCGCGGATAGCTTTTAACCCTTCCGTACCGATAACAGAAGTATCTTTTTTAGTGCCGGTTGGGTATACAGCGCCGCAGCCGAGATAATCTGCACCAGCTGCTTCTGCGGCAAGTGCTTCGTCCGCATTGTGCGCCGATACACCAATAATGGCATCTGCCCCCAACAGGCGGCGCGCTATTTCCGCAGGCAAATCGCTCTGCCCGACATGCACGCCTGCTGCACCTACCGCAAAGGCAATATCAGCACGGTCGTCAACAAGCATTGGTACATTGTATTTATCGCACAGGGCTTTCATTTTTAACGCCCGTTCATACAAAATACGGCTTGCGGCAGTTTTATCACGGTATTGCACAAGCGTTACCCCTGCTGCAAGCGCCGCTTCCATTTTGTTCCAAATGTTTTCATCTTTAAAATACACCGTATCTGTTACCAGATAAACGCTGTAATCAATCAACGGTTTCATATCAGTTCATTCTTTCTTCCGGTTTAAGGTTAATTAAATTCCACTTGCCGGTTACATGGTAAATGCCGTCAAACAAACGTGCTTTAAACATGCCCGGGCCATCTTTTTTCTCCATAAATCCGGCAGCAAGTTCAGCGGCCTGCCCCATAATTACTATGCCGAGCGCCGCCGCCGTCATATAATCTTTGCAAACAGCTGCACAGCAGGCACATAAAGTTGTAGTCATGCAGCCTGCACCGGTAATTTTTTTCAGCATTTCGTTGCCGCCGTTTAATACCAGCACCTGCTTGCCGTTGCTTACATAATCAACCTGCCCTGTTACGGCAACAACACAGTTGTATTTGCCAGCAACGCCTTTGGCAGCCTTCAGTTTTTCACCTTCGTCGGCCTGCGTTGTTACATCAACTCCGCGTCCTTCCGCTTTGCCTTCTAAAAGCGCATTGCATTCATCATAATTGCCGCGCACAATATCAATTAAACCGTTTTGCAGCAGTTTAAGCGCAAAATTCAGGCGCAGTGCGCTGCTCATTACGCCAACAGGGTCAAGCACAACCGGTATGCCTTTTTTCTTTGCTGCTGCAGCGGCACGTTCCATACCAATCATTTTATTGTAGTTAAATGTGCCTAAATTCAGCACCAAAGCATCGCTGCCGCCGGTAATAACTTCTACTTCTTCCGGCTCATCTGCCATAACGGGCGAAGCGCCTGCACAGATTGCCGCATCGGCACAAGCCTGAGCCGTTACGTAATTGGTAATGTGATGAATTACCGGATGTTTTTTCTGCAATTCTTCAACTATTTTTCCAAAATGGTTCTGCATTTCCATTATTCAAGCATGCCTGCCTTTCTGTACAAATCTACAAAGTGATGTGTCGGGCCGCAGCCTTTACCTTTGGCAAGGCTGTGTTTAATTGCCGTTGTAACGTAATCCTTGGCAGCTTTAACAGCTTCTGCCATGGTTAAGCCGTTGGCAAGGTTTGCCGCAATGGCGGAAGAAAACGTGCAGCCGGTGCCATGCGTATTTTTAGTTTCAATACGCTCGGTTTCAAAATGATAAAAGTCTTTGCCGTCATATAAAACATCAACCGCATCGCCAATATGATGGCCGCCCTTAACAACAATGCCTTTGCAACCCATAGCGCAGATTTTTTTAGCCGCTTCTTCCATATCGGCAACGGTTTCTATTTTCATATCTGCAATTTTTTCTGCTTCGGGAATGTTCGGCGTCAGCACATCTGCCAGCGGAATGATAGTTTTGATTAAAGTATCAATAGCATAAGGCTGCATTAATGCGCAGCCGTTTTTAGCATACATAACCGGGTCAATAACAACGTTCTGCGGTTTGTATTCCTTTAATTTTCCGGCTACTGCCTGCATGCACTCCGGTGTGGAAAGCATGCCAATTTTAACAGCGTCCGGAAAAATATCTTCAAAAACTGCATCCATCTGTTTTTCAATCATGTCCGGCGTAACATCCTGTATATCAATTACGCGCGCTGTATTTTCGGCAACAACGGAAACTATTACGCTCATGCCAAAAGTTCCGTGCGCCGCAAAGGTTTTTAAATCAGCCTGAATACCTGCGCCGCCGCTGCAATCGCTGCCGGCAATGGTTAATAAGTTTTTCATGTTAACTCCTTTACACAAAAAACGGGCTCAGCTTAAGCCGGGCCCGTTAAATTTTTACAGTAAACTTTTTACTTTATTGGCAACATTTTCTGCGGTAAACCCGTATTCTTTCAATACCGTGCCGCCGGGTGCGGAAGCGCCGAATTTATTAATGCCGATAACGTTTTCTTCGCTGCCAGTATAGCGGCTCCAGCCCAAAGTTACGCCGGCTTCAACGGCAACTTTCGGCAAACCTGCCGGCAGTACGGATTGTTTATATTCTTCGCTCTGCATTTCAAATATATCCCAGCTCGGCATGGATACAACGCTTACGTAAATGCCTTCTGCGGCAAGCTGTGCCTGTGCTTCCAGTGCCAGATGCACTTCGCTGCCGGTTGCAATAATAACGGCTTTTGCAGTGCCTTTGCCTGCATCAAGCACATAAGCGCCCTTGCCTGCGTTTTCATGAATAACCTCTGCATATTTATGCAGCACCGGCAGTTTTTGACGGCTTAACAAAAGAGCAGTCGGTTTATGTTCATTAAGGCATGCCATCTGCCATGCCATAGCAGTTTCCAATGCATCTGCCGGGCGGATTACGCACAGATTGGGAATAACGCGCAGGCTCATTGCGTGTTCAACAGGCTGATGCGTCGGGCCATCTTCGCCAACGGCAATGCTGTCGTGAGTAAATACAAAGATAGAACGCAGTCCCATCAGCGCTGCCATACGAACAGCAGGACGCATAAAATCGGCGAATACAAGGAAGGTGCCGCCGAACGGAATAAAGCCGCCGTGCAGCGCAATGCCGTTCAGTGCCTTGCCCATTGCGTGTTCACGCACGCCAAAATGCAGGTTTCTGCCGGTTCTGTCATCTTTGGAATAGTAACCGCATGTTTTCATTACGGTTTTGTTGGAAGGGCCAAGGTCTGCGCTGCCGCCTACAAGCTGTGGAAGCTGCATGGAAAGTTTTTGCAGCACCTCGCCGCTTGCCTCACGGGTAGAAATGCCTTCAATATCGTTAAATACTGCTTCAAGGTCGCTGCGGCTTACAAGCACATCGCCTTTAATGCGTTCTTCCAGTTCTTTGCCCAGTTCCGGGTGTACAACTTTATAATCTGCAAGCAGCGCTTCCCAGGCTGCCTGTTTTTCGGCGCAGGCAGCAAGTTTGTCATCAAAATGCTTGCGTACGGTTACAGGCACATAAAAACTTTGTCCAACAGGCCAGTTGGCAGCTTCTTTAGTTTTGGCCACGCCTTCGGCGCCAAGCGGTTCGCCGTGGCAGGAAGCGTTATCCTGTTTGGGGCTGCCGTAACCAATATGCGTGCGTACAATAATCAGGCTCGGATGTTCAGTATCAGCCTTGGCCTCTTTAATAGCATTTTCCAGTGCATCAATATCTTCAGAATCGGCTACACGCAGTACCTGCCAGCCATAAGCTTCAAAGCGTTTGGCAACATCTTCGCGGAAAGCAATTTCAGTATCGCCTTCAATAGTAATGTGGTTATCATCATAAAGGTAAATCAGTTTGCCCAGTCCAAGAGTACCAGCAAGAGATGCCGCTTCACTGGCAACGCCTTCCATCTGGTCGCCGTCGCTGGTTAAACCGTAGGTATAATGGTTGATAACTTCAAAACCCGGTTTGTTGTATTTTGCTGCCAGCATGGTTTCTGCAATGGCAAAGCCAACGCCCATGGCAAAACCGTGACCCAGCGGCCCGGTAGAAGCATCAACGCCCGGAGTAACGCCATATTCCGGATGCCCCGGAGTAATGCTGCCCCACTGACGGAAATTTTTAAGCTGTTCAATAGAAACATCATAACCGGCAAGGTGCAGCATAGCGTAATAAAGCGCGCTGCCGTGTCCCGGAGATAAAATAAACCTGTCTCTGTTAAACCAGTTCGGGTCTTTGGGGTTATAGTTCATAAAACGGTCCCAAACCGTATACATCAGCGGAGCCGTGCCCAAAGGAAAACCCGGATGTCCGGATTTTGCCTTTTCAACTTCGTCTACCGATAAAAATCTTAAGGTGTTTACTGCAACCTGGTCAATCGTCTGCATGAGATAAACCCTCCAATTATTGTACGTTATTTGTATAAATTATAACACATTTAACATCTGCTGCAAAGTTTTAGTACCGCTATTTTTCAAATTCAGCGCCGTGCTGCCTGAAAAAATTATAATAAATACGCACGTTCTCAAGTTCAGTCCATTTTTTAACGGCTGCCGGATAACTATCAAAATCATAAATTTTAGCGCCTTTAAGCGACAGCACAAACGGCGAATGCGTGGCAATAATAAACTGGCATTTGTAAAAACGCGCCGAATCTTCCAAAAATTTTACCAATTCTATTTGCTTTTGCGGCGACAGGCTGTTTTCCGGTTCATCCAAAAGATAAAGCGCGTTTTCTTCTATTTTCTGTGCAAAATACATAAAAGCGCTTTCACCGTTAGATTGCTCCCGCACGTTAACGCCTATGCTGCGCTTAACAAACATCGACTGCGTATTGCGGCGCACTGCTGTAAGTTTTTTCAGTTTTTCATAATCATCAAGGCTGCGCAGGCGGAATTTACCGTTATCATCAGCTTTTATATTTTGATATTCCACAAACAACTCGCTGCGTTTTTCATCAATGCCTTCGTTAAGGCTGCGCAGGTTCAGCATAAAATCAAAAACATCGTCGCTTGTAATAATTTTGCTTTGCGGCGGCAGGTTTAACCCGTTTAAAGTATAGCCGCACAAATCAAGATAGTCACTAAAAAAGCTGCTGCTGTTATGTATGGTTTCACGCATTAATTTCAGTTTTCCGGCAAT
>USHB01000041.1 GCA_900554395.1 uncultured Phascolarctobacterium sp. | reverse complement strand
TTATTTAACCACCACAACAGCTAAATTTACTGCCCCAAAAAAGACGCAGCCCCACTATTATATAAAAAAATAACAGCAGATGCAAGAAACATCCGCTGTTATCAGATACTTTATATTTTTGTTATTTGCCGGTGCGGCCGCGTTTGGTAAACGGTTTGCCTTCTTTGCAAAGCGGGCAGTCATCCGGGTCATAAGTAGGCACGTTAAGGTGCAGCAATGCTTCCGTACGCATGCCAAAATCAACTTTGCCGCCGCTGCGGTCTACCAAAAGGCCAATGCCTACCGGAACGCCGCCATGCGCTTTAACAACATCAAGCACTTCTTTAACACTGCCGCCGGTGGTAACAATATCTTCAACAATTAAAACACGGGTGCCTTCCGGAATTTGGAAACCGCGTTTCAAAGTCATTTTGCCGTTTTCACGTTCGGTAAAAATTGCGCGGGTGCCAAGTGCCTTGCCAACTTCATGCGCCAGCAAAATGCCGCCGGTCATAGGCCCGATAACGAGTTCTACATTATCGGCAGCATAACGTTCAGCCAGTTCCTGGCACAGCATTTCCGTATATTTAGGATGCTGCAGCACATTGAATTTTTCAACATACATAGGGCTGTGCAGACCGCTGGTCAGCAAAAAATGACCGTGCAGCACCGCCTGGGTTTCTTCCAATAACTGCATTACTTCTTTTTCCTGCATCATAAGTTTATACACCTCTTATTTCTGCTGCAATGCTTTGTGCCGCAGCTTTTTTATCTTCTGCTTTGGTAATGGGCCTGCCCACAACAATATGGGTTGAACCGTTTTTCAATGCTCCTGCCGGAGTAGCAATTCTGCTTTGGTCATTAACCGCCGCACCTGCGGGACGGATACCGGGAGTTACAATTAAAAAGTCCTCGCCGCATGCTTTGCGTATCTCCGCCGCTTCCTGCGGAGAAGCAACAACACCATCCATGCCTGCTTCTTTGGCAAGTTTAGCCAAAGCAATTACCTGTTCGGCAATGCTGTTTTTATAATTAAGGTCAGCATACTGTTCGTCATCAATGCTGGTAAGCACAGTAACGGCAATAAGTTTCGGCGCAGGATGGCCGAGTTCTTCGGCTTTTGCATGCACGGCTTTAACAGCTTCCTGCATCATTTTTTTGCCGCCTATGGCATGCACATTCAGCATATCCGCGCCAAGCACCGTTAAAACGGAAAGCGCACTGGCAACGGTATTGGGAATATCGTGCAATTTTAAATCCAAAAACACCTTTTTGCCGTTAGCTTTCAAAAAGCTAATCATCTCGCTGCCTGCTGCGTAATAAAGCTCCATGCCTACTTTATAATGGCAAACAGAATCGCCCAATTCTTTTACGCATGCTTTTGCCAAATCAGCGGTTGGAAAATCAAGCGCAACTATCAAACGTTCATCACTCATGGTTTACTCCTTTCCGCTGTGTAGGGCAAAGCTGCCTTCCGGCAATGCTGCGCCAATCATATCAGTAAGTTTATTAATATTGTGCCTGTCCATATAAGCCAGAATGCCATGGCTGATGGTTTCTGCAATAACAGGATTACGGAAGTTAGCCGTACCTACTGCAACGGCACTCGCACCGCAAAGGAAAAATTCAACAGCATCTTCGGCAGTTTCAATACCGCCCATGCCGATAATAGGCACATGCACCTTCTGCGCTACTTCGTAGCACATGCGCACGGCAACAGGACGGACTGCCGGACCGCTTAAACCGCCGGTAATATTGCCGAGCACCGGGCGCTGGCGTTCGATATCAATTTTCATGCCGATAAGTGTATTAATTAAAGAAATTGCATCAGTCCCTGCTGCTTCAACGGCAAGCGCCATTTCCGTAATGCTGGTTACATTAGGCGAAAGCTTGGTAATAACAGTTTTTCCAAAATGTTTTTTTACCTGCTCTACCACAGCTGCCGCACTGTCCGGGCAGGTACCGAAAGCAATTCCGCCCTGTTTTACGTTCGGGCAGGAAATATTAATTTCTATCGCATGCACGCCGTCAACATCAAGTTTATGAGCCAATTCGCCGTATTCTTCCGGAGAAGATGCAGCAATATTAACGATAACCGGAACATTATACTTACGGAGCTTAGGCAAAGTTTCATTTAAAAAGTAATCGCTGCCGGGGTTTTCCAAACCTACACAGTTCAGCATGCCGGAAGGAGTTTCTACGGCACGCTGCCCTTTGTTGCCTTCGCGCGGCAGAAGCGTTGTGCCTTTAACGCACACTGCGCCTACTTTTTCCAAATCCAGAAAATCAGTAAATTCAAGGCCAAAGCCAAAAGTACCGGAGGCTGTGGTAACAGGCGTCTGCATTTTTAAGCCGGCAATATCAACTGCCAGGCGTCCGTCATACAATTTTGCGCTTACCATTCGCCCACCTCCTCTGCCCAGAATACAGGGCCATCAGTACAAACTTTAAGGCGTTTGCCAATGCCGCTGCAAGAGCATGACAAGCAGGCACCCAAGCCGCATGCCATATATTTTTCAAGCGATACCTGGCATTTTACGCCATATTCTTTTGCTGCTTCCGCTACGGCTTTCATCATCGGTACAGGGCCGCAAACATAAAGCGCGTCATATTTGCCGCTTGCCAGTAAATCAGGCAGTACAGCCATAACAGTGCCTTTGGTACCGCAGCTACCGTCATCAGTGGTTAAGTGCATAACCGGGCAATAATCTTCATACAGCTTTGTCCAGAAAAGTTCATCAGCTGTGCGCCCGCCCATGACAATTTCTGCCTTGCCTTTGCCAAAAGCAGATGCAAGGAACAGCAGCGGCGCAAGACCTAAGCCGCCGCCGATAATCAACGGATGTTCGGCATTCATGTCAAAACCGCGCCCTAACGGGCCAACAATGCTTAATTTATCGCCGGTACAGTATTCTGCCAAAAGTTTTGTCGCATCACCAATAATACGGTAAATCATTGTGATGGTTCCCTCTTTTTTATTAACGGCAGCAACACCGAACGGACGGCGCAGCAATGGTGCGGTATAGTTAAATACCTGCACGTTTACAAACTGCCCCGGAACGGCAAGTTCTGCCAGTTCCGGTGCATAAACTTCTATTAATTTGGTTGAATTATTTAAGATATGCTGTCCTACAACTTTAGCTTCAACAATTTTTTTAGGCATATATCAGCCCTCCCAGGCAAGATCCTGCAAAGCTACAATACTTACAACGCGGCGGCGGCGCATTGCGCTCATAACATGCTGCAATTCACGCGCAGTATCAAGAGATGTCAGGCAGGCAATGGCATGTTCAACGGTAGAACGGCGGATTTTAAAGCCGTCGCGTTCAGCATCGCGGCCATGGTTGGTTGTGTTGATAACCATACTGATATGACCTTCTTTGATTTCATCCAAAATATTCGGGCTGCCTTCGCTAACTTTGGTTGCAACACGTACTTTTACGCCGTGGCTCTGCAAATATTCAGCCGTGCCGCCGGTTGCGGTAATTTCGTAACCCAAATCGGCAAAACCTGCTGCAATGTCGCAGGCTTCTTCTTTATCCATATCGGCAACGGTAATTAAAATCGAGCCTTCGTGCGGAACATTAATGCCGGCAGCAATGCAGGCTTTGTACAATGCACGCGAATACTGATAATCAATAGCCATAACTTCGCCGGTAGATTTCATTTCAGGACCAAGGGTAATATCAACATTGCTCATTTTGTTGAAGGAGAATACCGGAGCCTTAACTGCGTAGTAATCCGGGAAGAGCTGCAAGCCGGGACGGAAGCCCTGCTCACGAATGCCGAGACCCATTGCGCATTTTGTTGCAACATCAACCATCTGAATGGTGGTAACTTTGCTGAGGAACGGAACAGTACGGGAAGAACGCGGGTTAACTTCAATAACAAATACTTCATTATTGCGTACAATGTACTGAATGTTAATCATACCGTGTACTTCAAGGCCAATGGAAATTCTGTTGGTGTAGTCAATAATCGTTTTAATAACGGATTCCGACAAAGTGCGCGGCGGATATACGGCAATGGAGTCGCCGGAATGTACGCCTGCACGTTCGATATGTTCCATGATGCCGGGAATAAGCACATCTTTGCCGTCGCAGATAGCGTCAACTTCAACTTCCGTGCCCTGCAGGTAATGGTCAACCAGTACCGGGTGTTCATGCGAAGCCTTAACGGCATTCGTCATGTAATATTTCAGTTCATCATCATTGTAAACAATTTCCATAGCACGGCCGCCAAGTACATAAGACGGACGTACCATTACCGGATAGCCAACATCTGCCGCAGCTTTCAGCGCACCTTCGGTATCAAATACCGTATGTCCCTGCGGACGCGGAATATCGCAGGAAGTAAGCAGTTCGTCAAAACGTTCACGGTCTTCGGCACGGTCAATGCTTTCAACGCTGCTGCCCAAAATCTTAATGCCGGCTTTTTCAAGCGGGCCAGCAAGGTTAATGGCAGTCTGTCCGCCGAACTGTACAATAACGCCTTCCGGTTTTTCCTTATCCAGAATGTTCAGTACATCTTCAATGGTCAGCGGTTCAAAGTACAATCTGTCGCTGGTATCAAAGTCGGTACTTACTGTTTCCGGGTTATTATTGATAATAATGGTCTCGTAACCAAGTTCTTTCAAAGCCCATACGGAATGTACTGAGCAGTAGTCAAACTCAACGCCCTGCCCGATACGGATAGGACCGGAGCCGAGTACGGCAACCTTTTTCTTGTCGCTGACTTCAACTTCGTCCTCTTCGGCGTAAGTTGAATAATAATACGGAGTTTCAGCTTCAAATTCAGCAGCGCAGGTATCAACCATTTTGTAAGTAGGTATAATGCCCCAGCCTTTGCGCATTTCGCGTACTTCCTGCCAGGTTTTACCGATATAACCGGCGATAACAACATCTGCAAAACCCATTTTCTTGGCTGCACGCATTAAATCTTCCGTCATAGGTTCAGACTTGATGCGTTTTTCCATATTGACAATGTTCATAATTTTTTGCAGGAACCAGTTGTCAATTTTAGTGATGTTGTGTACTTCTTCAATCGTTACGCCGCGGCGGAAGGCTTCCGCAATTACAAACAGGCGCTGGTCATCAATCAGCTGAATGCGGTCATATACTTCCTGGTCACTGAGAGGTTTCAGTTCCGGCATTTCAAGATGAATCAGGCCAATTTCCAAAGAACGGACAGCTTTCAGCAATGCTGCTTCAAGATTTCTTTCAATAGCCATAACTTCGCCGGTAGCTTTCATCTGTGTGCCGAGCGTACGGTCTGCGGTAACAAATTTATCAAACGGCCAGCGCGGGAATTTTAATACAACATAGTCCAGCGCAGGTTCAAAGCAAGCTGTTGTTTTCTTGGTAACGGCATTTTGAATTTCATCCAAAGTGTAGCCAACGGCAATTTTACTTGCAACTTTGGCAATCGGATAACCGGTTGCTTTGGAAGCCAGTGCCGAAGAACGGCTTACACGGGGATTAACCTCAATTACATAATAACGGTAAGAGTTAGGATCGAGCGCAAGCTGTACGTTGCAGGCACCGCGCACGCCAAGTTCGCGTACAATATCAATGGAAGCCTGACGCAGCATCTGTACTTCATGGTCGCTCAAAGTCTGTGCCGGTGCGGCAACGATAGAATCGCCGGTATGTACGCCAACAGGGTCAAGGTTTTCCATTGAGCAGACGGTAATGCAGTTGTCATCCGCATCGCGCAGAACTTCATATTCAATTTCTTTCCAGCCGGCAACGCTGCGTTCAATCAGCGCCTGGCCGATAAGGCTGTACAAAAGGCCTTTGCTTACAATATCGTCCAGTTCTTCATCATTATTGGCAATACCGCCGCCGGTGCCGCCCAAAGTATAAGCCGGACGAACAATCAGCGGGAAACCAACCTGACGCGCAAATTCTTTAGCGGCAGATACGGTTTCAACAATGGTGCTTTCAGGAATCGGCTGGTTGATTTTCTCCATCGTTTCCTTAAACAGTTCGCGGTCTTCAGCACGTTTAATGCTTTCAATCTGAGTTCCTAAAAGTTTTACGTTATATTCACGCAAAATACCCTGTTTATCAAGGTCAATGGCAAGGTTCAAACCAACCTGCCCACCCAGGGTTGCCAGCATGGCATCCGGGCGTTCGCGTTTAATTACGCTTTCAATAAATTCTACGTTGACAGGCTCAACATAAACACGGTCGGCAATATGCACGTCCGTCATAATAGTTGCAGGGTTGCTGTTTACAAGAACAACTTCCAGCCCTTCTTCTTTTAAAGCGCGGCAGGCTTGTGTGCCGGAATAGTCAAATTCTGCCGCCTGACCGATGATAATGGGGCCGGAGCCGATGACCAGCACCTTTTTGATACTGGGATCTTTAGGCATGGTTTTTTACATTTTGCAGCTTCGGCATATTAGCGGCCTCCCATCATTTTAATAAAACGTTCAAACAAATATTCGTGACCGCCGGGTCCGGGGCTTGCTTCCGGATGGTACTGCACGGTAAAGGTCGGATGGTCAAGATAACGCACGCCCTCAATCGTGTGGTCATTCAGAGAAATATTGGTAATTTCTATGTTTTTGCCTTCCAGAGATTTTTCATCAACGGCATAACCGTGGTTCTGGGAAGAAATCATTACTTTATGTTCGAGCAAATCTTTAACCGGATGGTTAATGCCGCGGTGTCCGAATTTCATTTTATAAGTATCGCAGCCGTTGGCAAGCGCCATTAACTGATGACCGAGGCAGATGCCGAAAATCGGCTTTTTGCCGATAAAGTTTTTAACTTCTTCGATAACGGAAGTTAAATCCTTCGGATCCCCGGGTCCGTTGGAAAGGAAAATTCCGTCCGGCTGTGAAGCCAGCACTTCCTGTGCGCTGGTAAATGCCGGGAATACCGTTAAACGGCAGCCGAAACTTGCCAGATAGTTAAGAATGTTTTGTTTAATGCCGTAATCCATAACGGCAACATGATATTTACCTTCGCCCATTGTATAAACTTCCGGCGTAGTAACTTTTGCAACCTGGTCGTGCACTTCCGGCTGTGCCAGAAGTTTATCAATTTCTTCCTGCGGAGTTTCTTCCGGCACGATAATGCCCTGCAAAACGCCGTAGTTTCTCAATTTTCTGGTAATGGCACGGGTATCCACGCCAACCAGTACAGGCACATCCTGTTCATCAAGGAAATCTTCCAAAGTCTGTTCATTTTTCCAGTTGCTCGGATGATCGCAAAGCTCGCTGATAACAAAGCCCTGGAAGAAGCATCTTCTGCCCTGGTTGAATTCAGGGTTAATGCCGTAATTGCCAACCAGAGGATAAGTTAAAACAACAATCTGGTCACAGAATGACGGGTCGGTTAAAGTTTCCTGATAACCGCTCATGCCTGTTGTAAAAACAACTTCGCCGACAGCATTGCGTTTACCGTACAAAATGCCTCTGTAAACGCTGCCATCTTTTAAAACCAGTTTACCCTTTCTTCCTATTTGCCGCATACTACACCATCTCTCATAACAAATTTACCTGCTACCATAGTGGCAACCGCTTTGCCCTTGCAGTGTTTTCCATTGAAAGGCGTTACATTGCCGCGTGTATAAAATTTCGTATTATCAACTGTCCATTCCTTGTTAAGGTCGATAACAGTTACATCTGCCGGACTGCCTACTTTTAAACTTCCAGCATTTAATGCAAAAATATTCGCAGGCGCTGTACTCATTTTATCAATAATTTCGTTAATTGTGAAGAGCCCGGTATGATAAAGTTCTGTTAAAATTACGCCCAAAGAAGTTTCCAGTCCGGTAAAACCGTTCGGAGCGTAGCGGAATTCAACGTCTTTTTCTTCCGGTGCATGCGGAGCGTGGTCAGTAACAATCGCATCAGCAGTGCCGTCTTTCAGCGCCTGGCGGCATGCCTCTACATGGTCAATGCTGCGCAGCGGCGGAGATACACGTGTTGCAGTACTGTAAGTGCTGCATGCTTCATCGGTAAGGGTTAAATGATGCACAGTAACCTCGCAGGTTACATTTACACCTCTTGCCTTTGCGCGGCGGATAATATCAAGCGCGCCTTTGGAAGCAACGTGCGCAATATGTACATGCGCGCCGGTATATTCGGCAATAATGCAGTCACGGGCAACAGCAATGTCTTCGGAAATATACGGAATGCCCGGAACGCCGATGCGCGCGGAAACAGCGCCTTCATGCATATAACCTTCGTGGTTCAGTTCTTCTTCAATAGAATGGGAAATCAGAACCTTATCAAAAGCGCTTACATATTTTGCTGCCAGCAAAAACAAACGGCTGCTTTCTACATAATGTCCGTCATCACTGAAAGCCATAGCGCCTTTTTCTGCCATATCGCCAAGTTCTGCTAGTTCCTTGCCCTGTTCGCCCTTGCTGATGGCGCCTATTACTTCTACATTTACATAACCTTCGCGGGCAGCACGTTCCTTAATGCCGCTGACGATAATGCTGTTATCTACAACAGGTTTGGTATTAGGCATGCAGGCAATGGTTGTTACGCCGCCTGCTGCTGCTGCCATAGTACCGGTAACAATATCTTCTTTTGCTTCAAGGCCAGGCTCGCGCAGATGTGTATGCATGTCAATAAGGCCCGGAGCAACTACAAGTCCGCTGGCATCATAAACCTCATCGGCCGCAGCTTCAATATTTTTATCAAGTGCAGCAACAACGCCGTCTTCAATAAGCACGTCCATTACTGCATCAAGGTTTTGCGAAGGGTCAACCACACGTCCGTTTTTAATTAATGTTTTCAATTTGTTTCCCTCCTGTCAGCGTTAAGAACAGCAAAGCCATACGTACTGCAACGCCGTTTTGTACTTCGTCCCTGATTTTGGCGTTGTCGCAGTAACCAACATCCCACGAAATTTCAAGACCGCGGTTCATCGGGCCCGGATGCAGGATAGTTACATCAGGTTTTGCCAGGGCCAGGCGTTTTTCGTTAATGCCAAAAATACGTGCATATTCGCGTGCAGAAGGGAACAGGCCTTTCTGCTGGCGTTCAAGCTGAATACGCAGAATATCAATTACATCCGCACCTTCAATGGCTTCTTCCACGCGTTTATGCACCGTTACGCCAAGTGCTTCAATATCATGCGGCATCAAAGTCATCGGGCCTGCAACATGTACGTCGGCGCCAAGTTTTGTCCAAGCAGCAATATTTGTGCGTGCAACACGGCTGTATAAAATATCGCCGACAATGGCCATTTTCAAACCTTTAAAATCCTTGCCCTGCTCGCGGATAGTAAACATATCCAAAAGTCCCTGAGAAGGATGTGCATGAGCGCCGTCGCCGGCATTAATGATAACCGCTTTGGAAACATCTGCGGCATAAGCAGCAGCGCCTTCAATCGGGTGGCGCATAACAATCGCATCGCAAGCCATCGATTGTACGGTAAGAATGGTATCACGCAGGCATTCGCCCTTAACAACGCTGGAACTGGAAGTAGTAATGTTTACAACGTCTGCTCCCAGATATTTGCCTGCCAGTTCAAACGAAGTACGCGTTCTGGTACTTGGTTCGTAAAACAGGTTAATAATAGATTTGCCGCGCAGCGAGGGAACCTTTTTAATATCACGCTTCATAATTTTTTTCATCTCAGCTGCGGTTTTAAGGATAAGTTCATATTCCTCAACGGAAAGTGAATCCAAATCCAGTATATCTCTGCCGCCGAGAGAAACTGTTGCTTTTGCCATTGCAGAAACCTCCTGTATATTTATTTAAGCAAAATCTGCGGGTAGGCCCGCTTACTTATAAAAAATAAAAGCCTTCCAGTCCCCATGAGGATAGGAAGGCTTGTAGTACAAG
>USHB01000040.1 GCA_900554395.1 uncultured Phascolarctobacterium sp. | reverse complement strand
AAACGAAATCTGCGAACTGCTTGTAGGTTTTAAACGCCTGATGACGGAATACGAGGTTGACGAGTACAGCATACAGGCTACAACTGCGGTGCGCGAAGCGCTGAACCGTGTATTTCTGATTGACCAGATTTATATCCGCACGGGGCTTAAGGTAAGCGTTATTGATTTGCCGGAAGAAATTTATACCAAGTATGAATCTATCCGCCGCACAATGAAGCTTGACGGCTTGACCGGAGCCCGTGAAAGTATGCTGATGATGGATATTTCGTCCGGCGGGCTTGGCATTACCTTTGTTAAGGATAATGTAATCCGCTATCAGCAGAACCTAAATATCGGCGTTATCCGCGTTAAGGAAAGTTTTAACCGCAATCAGCGCAGCTCCCTTAAATTCAATCAGGCACTGGCAGAATATCTTTCAAGCACAATGGGCGCCGTAAGGGATGCCTTAAAAAATGAGCAGGTGCATTATCTGGTATTGTCCGGCGCTGAATCGGAACTGCTTTTGCAGATGATGGGCATTGAGTTTAAAACCGGCGTTATCCGCATTAAAACGGAACAGTTTATGCAGCTTTTTAAAACAGTGCATGAACTTAACCTGCCGCAGATTATTAAAGTGTTTAAAATTAATGAAGATGCCGCGGGGCTTGTTGTACCGACCATTTTATTGTACGAACAGCTTTTGGCGCTTGTGCCGGTGCAGGAAATTATCCTTACGGATGACCGCTTTATAGATGGCATCTGCCTGCTGCACATCGGTCCTAAAACCAATAAGGATTATGCGGCAGAGCTTGAGCAGGAGCAGTTAAGCCTTCTGCACAGCATCGGCAGGCGCTATCATTACGATGAAGCGCATTCCCGCCAGGTTGAAAAACTGGCAGTGGCGATGTTTGATAAACTCGGCAAGCATCACGGGCTTGACAGCCATAGCCGCATACTTTTGCAGGCAACGGCGCTGCTGCACGATATCGGCAAGTATGTTTCTTTGCGCAGCCATTCTCTGTACAGCTATAAGCTGATAATGTCAAGCGATATTCTCGGCTTCAGCGAAATGGATAAAAAAATTGTGGCACTGGCAAGTTATTACCATGCGCACAGGCTGTTCAGCGGCAATATTCATGCCGATGTTGAAAAAATGTCGCCGGAGGTTATGGCTTTGGTGGCTAAAATTGCTGCGCTGGTGCGTCTGGCAGATGCTATGGACCGCAGCTATAAACAGAAAATTAAAAGCTGCCGCGTAAATGTTAAAAATGCAGTTATGAAGGTAGATGCCGTAACGCGCGAAGATTTGACAATAGAAGAATGGACGTTTGCTTCCAAGGCTTCGTTCTTTGAAGAAGTTTACGGATTGCAGGCAGTTTTAGAACGGGTGGACAGATAAATGGAAAAAAATAAATTAAAACTCAATAAACCTGAATACTTTTTTAACCGTGAATTGAGCTGGCTTAAATTTAACCTGCGCGTGCTGCGCGAGGCGGGCGTTAAAACAACGCCGCTGCTGGAGCGTTTGAAATTTGTGGCCATTACCGCATCTAACCTTGACGAGTTTTTCATGGTGCGTGTTGCAGGGTTGTGGGACCAGTTTGAAAACGGTATTAACAAACGTGATGCCACCGGCATGACGGTAAAGCAGCAGCTTGAGGAAATCAGCAAGGCTGCCCATGACCAGATGAAACTTTTAAACAAATACCTGCTGTCGCTGGTTAAGGAACTGCGCAGCGCCGGGCTGTATATCTGCCGCGTAAGCGAACTCAGCGAAGGCGGACGCCGCTGGCTGGAAGGTTATTATCAGGAAGAAATTTTTCCGGTACTCACGCCGATGGCGGTTGATGCTTCACGGCCTTTCCCGTTTTTGGCAAATAAAACCTTAAACCTGGCGGTTGAACTTACCAATCAGGAAGGCGAGGACAGCATGGGCATTGTACAGGTGCCTTCCGTACTGCCGCGCTTAATTGAAGTTCCCGGCGAAGCAAAACGCAGCTTTGTATTTTTAGAGGACGTTATTAACGAACACTGTGCCGATTTGTACAGCGGCTGCAAAATTCTGGACGTTGTGCCGTTCCGCATTACGCGCGATGCCGATTTGGAATTTGACGAAGACGATATAGACAACCTGCTGAAAGAAGTGGAAAAATCTCTGCGCAAACGTACGCGCGGCGCTTCTGTAAGGCTTGAAATTTACAATAAGGCCAACAGCCGTATCCGCAAATTCCTGTACGATAATCTGGACATTACTGAGCAGGAAGTTTACGAAATCAACGGGCCGCTTGACGCTACCTGTTTCTTCAAATTTGCTTCACTGCCCGGTATGTGGCCCTGGCTGTATGAGCCATTTGTACCGCAGCGACCTCTGGAACTGCCCGATGACAGTGATATTTTTAAAGTTCTGCGTGAGCGCGATGTGCTTTTGCACCATCCGTATGAAAGTTTCGACCCGGTTGTTAAATTTGTCAGCGATGCCGCCAACGACCCCAATGTATTGGCAATTAAGCAAACGCTGTACCGCGTAAGCGGCAACTCTCCGATAGTTGCGGCACTGGCGCGCGCTGCCGAAAACGGCAAGCAGGTTACGGTACTGGTAGAATTAAAAGCACGCTTTGACGAAGAAAATAATATTATTTGGGCGCGCCGCCTTGAAGAAGCCGGCTGTCATGTAATTTACGGTTTGATGGGCTTGAAAACCCACGCCAAAATAATTCTGGTAGTACGCAAAGAAGCAGATGGCATTAAACGTTATGTGCATCTCGGCACGGGCAACTATAACGATAACACCGCAAAACTTTATACCGATATGGGCCTGATGACTGCCAATGACCAGTTCGGCAGCGATGCATCGGCGTTCTTTAATGTGCTGTCCGGTTATTCGGACCCGCCGGTATGGAATAAACTGGTAATGGCGCCTTTAGGGCTGCGTAAAAAGATTTATGAACTGATTGATAACGAAATTGCCATTGTTAAAAAAGGCGGCAGCGGGCATATCATTGCTAAAATGAACTCGCTGATTGACTATCCTGTTATCGAAAAATTGTACGAGGCTTCTGTGGCAGGCGTAAAAATCGACCTTATTATCCGTGGTATCTGCGGTTTGCGCGCAGGTATGGATGGAATAAGCGACAATATTACAGTCCGCAGCATTGTCGGCAGGCAGCTTGAACACAGCCGTATTTTCTGGTTCCAAGGCGGCGGCAAAGAGCAGCTTTTCCTTTCCAGTGCAGACTGGATGCCGCGTAACCTTAACGACCGTGTTGAACTGTTCTTCCCGGTAGAAACGCCGGCGCATATTGAACGCATTAAAAAAGTGCTTGATTTGTACCTGCACGATAATGTTGGCGCGCATATGATGCAGTCCAACGGTACATACCGCCGCGTAACCAACAGGATGGAGCCGGCAGGCGCGCAAAGCACGCTGTACGAATGGGCACTTTTGGCAGCTACGGCAGATAAAATTCCCATGCAGGACCGTCTGCGCCCGATGTATGACCGCGATAAAGCCTGACACTGGCAGTGCATCCGGCAATATGTTATAATGTAACATATCAAACATTG
This sequence comes from uncultured Phascolarctobacterium sp., assembly GCA_900554395.1. Classification (GTDB taxonomy): domain Bacteria; phylum Bacillota; class Negativicutes; order Acidaminococcales; family Acidaminococcaceae; genus Fusicatenibacter_A. The sequence continues at coordinate 6,379 of USHB01000040.1, read as the reverse complement.
TGAGGCTGACATGGATACGGAAATTTTAAGTCATATCGGGCATAGCCTGTATAAAACCGAAATATTGAAAGAATGGAAACGCTACGTTGTTTTCCGTACGCGCTGCATGATGCACAGTTCGGAAATCGGCGGGCTGCTGGATTTTTTTGCGGCAACGCCTTTAAGGCGCGATATGCTGCACCATACCACAAGTTTTGTAGAGCAGGCAACACGCCAGTTCTTTTATAAAAATTCCAGTTATTCCGGGCGCATTGCACTTATTAAGGCGCATGTGGAATTTTTGGAAAGCAAAATGACGGAAGAAGCCCTGCGCAGGCTGTATGCCAGGGGCGAAATGCTGCGCCTGTGGGAAGATAGCTATGATGAAAAGCCGCTGACGCTGGAACTGTGGTTCCATGCCGGACAGCGTAAAGAAGGCTGCCTTTCGCTGGTGTTGTTGTGGGATAAAGAAGCGCTGTACCAGATTATGTTCTGGCTGGCACCGGATAAAGACGGCAAACCGGCACTGTGGATTGGCGCTTTGCAGGGTACTCCCAACGGTTCGGAAGTTATTAAAGGCTTAACCAAGGCGTTTTTCGGCTACCGTACTAAAAACCTTATTTTCTACGGTATCCGCAATGTGGCGGAAGTTCTCGGCTGCGAACGCATTTATGCTGTCAGCAACGAAGGCTATTATGCCATGAACCATGTACGCATGGACAGAAAGCTGAAAACTTCGCTGGATGCTTTTTGGCAGGAATGCGAAGGACAGCCGGTTGCTGATGACAAGCGTTTTTACGAAATACCCATTCCGGAATACCGCAAATCCATGGAAGAACTTAAACCTTCCAAACGCGCCCAGCACAGAAGGCGCTTTGCCAAAATGGATGAAATGAAAGAAGCCATAGCGGTAAACATGAAAAAATATTTAAAAGCATAATAAAATAACCGGGCTTGTTTTAAAGCAGGCCCGGTTTTCAATTAGTTTACTATTTTTTTACGCAGCTTTGTGTTATAATGGTAATATATATTGACATGGAGGTACTCAAATGAAACAAAAACTCCTTACTTTACTTTTAACTTTAACACTTACTGTTTCATCCACCTTTCCTGGTGTCGCTTTAGCCGCCAGCAGCGATGAAATTTCGGCAAGCGCTGCCATTGAAGCTGCGGAAGCTCCGAAAACAATGTCGGCAAGCGAAAAACTGGGCGTGTTGGAAGTAACTTTGTATGGTACTGAACAGGCAGGCGCACTCGTCAGCAGAACGGACAGCCTTGAAGACGATGTTTACGGCACCATTACAACTGACCCGATTTTAAATAGAGTAGATAATTTGTACGATTACGTTAAAGGCTATCCCGGCAGCGGTGAAGCAAGCTTTTTAACCAAGCTGAACGCAGTTGAATGGCAGTTTACCGAAAGCACTGCCGGCGGTCCGGCTAAAAGCCGCATTGAAGCACTGGAAACAATGCTTAACGGCGAAGTAAGCACCGGTTCTCTGGCAGGCCGTCTTGAAGCTTTGGCAAACCTTGCTTTTCAGGATGGCATTGTAGTTGTTGAAACCGTAACCCTGCCGAAAGACAGCGTTATCAAACTTGAATTTGCCGAAGACCTGAGCAGCAAAACCGCGCAGGCCGGCGACGTTGTAAAATACAAAGTTGCCGATAACGTATTCGTTAACGATGTGCTGGTACTGCCGAAAGGTGCTGAAGGTATCGGCAAAGTTACCAAAGTTGTAGGCCCGCGTATGTTTGGTCAGGATGCACGCATCGACGTTGATTTCGGTTATATTTATGCTATTGATAATACCCGCGTAAAAGTATTCCTCGGCGATATTGCCAAACAGGAAGCTAAAACCGTAGCAGGCGCAGCAGGTGCAGCTATCGGTGGCATGGTTGTGCTTGGGCCTATTGGCGTAATTGGCGGTGCCTTTGTAACCGGTAAATCCGTAAATATTCCGGCAGGCTCCATTACTTTTGTACAGGTTAAAGCTGATACAGATATTCAGGGTATGGTTTACCAGGGAACAAACTGATTGATGAATAACTGAAAACAGTAAAAAATAAAACCCCGTTTATCTTACGATAAGCGGGGTTTTTTAATGCCGTTGTTATTCTGCCGTTGCCAGCATCAGTTTAATGCGGTTTTCCTGATTAACTTTGGAGGCGCTGGAATCATAGTCAATCGGCAGGATGTTAGCGTTTTCGGCGATTTCTTTAATTTTGTTGAGCATGCCGCGTCCGGCAATGTGGTTTGGCAGGCAGCCGAAAGGCTGAGCGCAAATGATATTGTTATAGCCGCTTTTGGCAAGTTCAAGCATTTCTGCGGTCAGCAGCCAGCCTTCACCCATGTTGTTGCCATAGCCGATAACGTTTTTAACCAGTGCCTTGGTTTCTTCATAAGAAGCAGGCGGTTTAAAGGGCTGTGTATCAAGGGCATGCAGCATGATTTTTTCAAGGCGTTTTAAATAAGCCATTGCCATTTTGGAAATGCCGTATTTAAAAAATTTGCCGCCGTACAGTTTGTAGTCCGTAAGATAAGTATCTGCACAGTACATAATAAAATTCAGCATGCCGGGCAGCATATATTCGCAGTTCTGTTTCTGCAAAAACTGCTCTAAATTGTTATTGCCCAAACCGGCATATTTAATATAAATTTCGCCGACAATGCCGACTTTAATTTTTTCTTCCGCTTTTTGCGGCAAGGCGGCAAAATCTTCAGCCAAAGCCTTGGAAAGCTGTTTCATGGTGCTGGTTGCCTGCGCCTTGCCTTCAATAAAAGCATTTTCCAGTTTATGCAGCCATTTGGTTGCCAGTTCGTCAACCGCGCCTTTAATGGTTTCGTAAGGACGGGTTTTGTTGGCAAGGTACATCAGCGTATCGCCGTAAATAACGGCCGCCATCAGTTTGCGCACCATGGAAAGGTTCATATCAAAGCCGGGCTGTTCGTTCATGCCGTTAACGTTAAGGCTGATAATGGGAATATTGCCGAAGCCTGCTTTTTCCATGCCTTTGCGCAAAAGGTAAATATAGTTGGAAGCACGGCAGCCGCCGCCCGTCTGGGAGAGAATAACGGCAGTTTTGCTGAGGTCGTATTTGCCGCTTTCCAAAGCATTAATAATTTGCCCGATAACGAGCAGTGCGGGGTAACAAATATCACTGTTAACATATTTTAAACCGGTTTCCACAACATCGCGTCCGGTATTCTGCAAAATTTCTGCCTTGTAGCCGCAGCTTTGCAGTGCCGAGCGCAGCAGCGCGAAATGAAAAGGCAGCATACCGGGAACGAGAATGGTATGTGTGGCTTTCATATCTTTAGTAAAAACCGGCAAAGCGTTTTCTGACATAAAAATTGCTCCTTCTAAAATATTTCAGCATTCAAAACCAAGGGCGGCAAACAGGCTGCGCAGCCTTATGCGTGCAGCGCCAAGATTTTCAATATCATCAATTTTTATCTGGGTATAAATTTTACCGTGTTCTTCAAGAATGCGGCGGCATTCGTCTGCCGTAATGGCATCGCAGCCGCAGCCGAAGCTGACGAGCTGAACCATGTTCATATCGTTGTTTTCCGCTGTGTATTTGGCAGCGGCATAAAGACGGCTATGATAGGTCCACTGGTTTAAAACTTCAAGGTCTTCGTTTAAATCCTTGCGCGCTATTTCACCGGTTATGGCGTCCTCGCTGATTAAGGCAGCGCCGAGACCGGTAATAAGACGGTCAATGCCATGATTGATTTTAGGGTCTGTATGGTAAGGCCTGCCGGCTAAAACAACTATTGACATGCCTTTGCTGCGTGCTTCTTCAATAATTTTTTTGCCCTGTGCCTTAACCTTGTCCTCAAAAGCGTGGTAAGCGTTAAAGGCAGGTGTCAACGCTTTTTTTATCTCTTTTTCGCTTAAATCCGTGTAAACGGGATGCAGCATTTTGTAAAGTTCCTGCGTAAGGCGTTTTCTGTTTAAAAGCCCTAAATAATCGTAGAAGAAATGGATGTTTTTAAGTTCTTCGATATTTGCTGCAAGCACTTCCGGATAGTAGGCAACTACCGGGCAGTTATAGCAGTTTTGGGAGGTATCCTCATCGACATTGTAGGTCATGCAAGGGTAGAAAATGCTTGTCAGCCCCTGTACCAGCAGCCATTTGATGTGCCCGTGCATCATTTTGGCAGGATAGCAGACAGTGTCGCTGGGAATGGTGTTCTGTCCCTTTTGGAAGATGGTTTTATCGTTAATGGGGCTTGTAATTACTTCAAAGCCAAGCTCTGTAAAGAAAGTATGCCAGAAGGGCAGCAGCTCGTACATATTAAGACCGAGCGGCAAACCTATTTTGCCTCGTTTGCCCGGTACCGGCTTAAATTCTTCAAGCAGCTGCAGCTTGTAACGGTAAAGGTTTAAGCTGTCATTCGGCGCGCAGTGAGTTACAGGGCGCTCGCAGCGGTTGCCGCTGATATAAGGCTTACCGTCAGCGAAGATATTAACGGTTAAATGGCAGTGATTGCTGCACAAACCACAGGTTACGGATTTTACGGTATGGGAGAAGCTGCGCAGCTGTTCAAGATTAATAAGTGTTGATTCCTGGCCATGAAGTTTGCGGCGTTCCTGCGCATATAACGCAGCTCCATACGCGCCCATCAGTCCGGCGATATCCGGGCGTACAACTTCAAGGTTCAGTTCCTGTTCAAAGGCGCGCAGTACACAGTTGTTTAAAAAGGTGCCGCCCTGAACTACAATGTGTTTGCCTAAATCTTCCGCACTGCTGGGGCGTATAACCTTAAACAGCGCATTTTTTACAATGCTTATGCAAAGGCCGGCACTGATATTGGCAACGGAAGCACCATCTTTTTGCGCCTGTTTTACATTGCTGTTCATAAATACGGTGCAGCGGCTGCCGAGGTCTACCGGCTTATCGGCAAACAGGCCTATTTGCGCAAAATCTTCTGCTGTGTAGCCGAGGATGCCGGCAAAAGTCTGCAAAAAGCTGCCGCATCCGCTGGAGCAGGCTTCGTTTAAAAAGATATTATCAATGCATCCGTTATGAATTTTTAAGCATTTTATATCCTGCCCGCCGATATCGAGGATAAAATCAACATCCGGCAGCAGGCTTTTGGCTGCAATAAAATGCGCCATGGTTTCAACAATGCCAAAATCGGCATGGAAAGCATGTTTTATCAGTTCTTCGCCATAACCGGTAACGGCGCAGGCGAGAATTTTGCAGTTAGGGTATCTGGTATAAAAATTGGTAAGGTAATCCCGCACGGCAATAACCGGATTGCCCTTGTTGCTTTGGTAAAAGGAATCCAAAAGTTTGCCGTCCGGAGCAACTGCGGCGATTTTTATTGTAGTGCTGCCGCTGTCGATGCCAAGATAGGCTTCGGCTGCGGTATTTATATCGCCGCGCGGCACGTTATCGCGCGTATGGCGCGCAATAAAAGCATCATATTCATCCTTACTGTTAAACAGCGGCTGCAAATGTTCAAATTCGCGATTGGCATCAGCAGCGCGCATTTTATCAGTTAAGGTTGTCAGGTCAACCGTATGCTCGGCGCAAAAAGCGCAGCCGATAGCTACATAATATAAACTGTTATCCGGGCAGGTACCGGTTAAATTTAAAATTTTATCAAAGCTGGCACGCAGGCAGCCAAAAAAGGTTAGCGGGCCGCCAAGGTACAGCACATTTCCTCTGATGGGACGCCCTTTGGCAAGGCCTGTTACGGCCTGGCTGGCAACGGCATCAAAAATGCTTGCTGCAAGGTCATTTTTTTCAGCGCCCTGGTTTAAAAGCGGCTGAATGTCGCTTTTGGCAAATACGCCGCAGCGGCTGGCGATAGTATAACGTGTTTTGGCAGTAGCGGCAAGTTTGTCAAGTTCTTCTGCCGGTACATTTAACAGCGATGCCATCTGGTCTATAAAAGCGCCCGTACCGCCTGCACAGCTATCGTTCATGCGTGCATCGAAATGACGTCCTAAAAATAAAATTTTAGCATCTTCGCCGCCCAGTTCAATAACAACGTCGGTATCTGGATTCAGGCGTTCCGTACAAATTTTTTCGGCAAAAACTTCCTGCACAAACTGCACTCCGCAGGCTTCGGCAACGCCGATGCCTGCACTGCCGCTTATGGCAAGGCGGGCTGATTTCAGCCATGGCATTTGTGCGTTCAGTTCATCTAAAATATTTTTAATGGTTTCCGTAATGCGGCTGGCATGACGGGCATATTTGCTGAAAAGAAGTTTCCCGGCATCATCAAGCACTGCTATTTTTACAGTGGTGCTGCCGATATCCAACCCTATCTGCATAAAAAATCCTCCAAGCAGAATGTATGGCTAATTAATAAAAAATATTTGTTTTAAATTTGCGTCTGCTTTCTATGTTATCACATTTTTGACACAATTTCCAGCGTTTTAGA
>USHB01000039.1 GCA_900554395.1 uncultured Phascolarctobacterium sp. | reverse complement strand
AGATTTATATGGATATTGAAATTATAAAACAAAAAATTGCCGAAGCAAAAGCCAAAGGGCACGAAGTTCCCGATTTGGAAATGATAAAAACTCCGGAACAGATTGAGGGCATCCGTGCGGCGGCAAAAATTAACAACGCCTGCCTGGATTTGATTGCCGAAAAAATTAAAAGCGGCATGACTACGGAAGAAATTGATGCGCTGGCATACGATTTTATCACCAAAAACGGCGGTATTCCTGCCTGCCTTGGTTTTTACGGTTTTCCCAAAAGCATCTGCACATCTATTAATGACCAGGTTTGCCACGGCATTCCCGATAAAACGGTGCTTAAAAGCGGCGACATTGTAAACGTGGACGTAACTACAATTTATAACGGCTATTATGCCGATGCTTCGCGTATGTTTATGATTGGCAAGGTAACAAAGCCCAACCAGGATTTGGTTGCCATTACCAAAGAATGCCTGCGCCGCGGCGTGGAAGCCTGCAAACCGTGGGCCTTTATCGGCGATATTGGCGCGGCGATTGCACCGTTTGCGCGTAAGCACGGTTACAGCGTGGTAACTGAGTTCGGCGGGCATGGTGTTGGCGTAGATTTTCACGAAGAACCGTTTGTTTGCCACGAAGGCAAAAAAAATACCGGCATGCTGATGGTTCCGGGCATGGTATTTACCGTTGAACCGATGATTAATGCCGGCCGCCGCGATATTTTCATTGATGCCAACAATGACTGGACTGTTTATACGCAGGACGGCAGCATGTCAGCCCAGTGGGAAAATACCGTGCTTATTACCGATACCGGCGTGGAAGTGCTGGCGTGGTAAACATTGCTTTTTAAAAATTCATAATGCAAAAATAAAAATCCCGCTTTTGGCGGGATTTTTTGTTTGGTTATTTATCTTCGCTTTTGTTAATGGTAATGCTGCCTTTAATTTCGGCAGTAAAAGTTTTGCTGTTTTCGGTTTTGTTTTCAGCAGATTTAGCTTCTTCTGCTTTTTGGTTTTCTGCTTCTTCGAGTTCTTTGGCTGCTGCTTCTGCCGCTGCTTTTTCTGCTGCGCGTTTGGCTTTTGCTTCCTGCATGGCTTCATACAGGTCATATTCGTCCCAGTCGGGGTGCGCTTCGGCAATCTGGCGTTCCAGTTCTTCGTTGGCGCGGCGTTCTGCTTCGGCAGCTTCCTTGCGGGCTTTGGCTTCGGCTTTCTTTTCGGCGCGAGTTTTCTTTTTCTTTACCGGTTCGGGAATGGGGTCTTCGCCGTAGCGGTTAGCACCGCGTGTGCCGCGGCGTACCAAAAGCACAATGTTAAACATCTGCGCCACAACGCCCAGCGCAGAGGCAATAAGGTTCATGCCGCTATTGCCAAAATCAGTGCCACCCAAAAACGCGCCAATGCTTAAAAAAGCCCACCAGCCGCTCAGGTTCATATCATGCAGGCGGCGCACCATTAAGGAAATTCCGGCAATAATAAGCGGAATATACACTACCCAGAAGATGATGTAACGGCGCACATTGGTGCCAAAGTTCTGCGGGTCAGCCTTAAGGCTCGGTTCTACGGTAATGATATACAAAATTAAAAAAATACTCAATGCCAAAAGCATTGCTGTGTTCATAAAAAAGGGCTTGCGGTTTAAACGTCCGCTGAAAGTAAAATAATTATTTACAATATTGCGTCTTAATTCTCCGACTGTCATTAAAAAACCTCCAATGGGATGTAATAACTAAATTTATATTCGCCGCAGCGGCTGTTATTCCTGCCTGCGGTTGTATTTTTGCTGCCAAAAGGCATGAAATTTATCGGCAAGTTCTTTTTTGCCGCATTTTGCCGGCCATAATTCCGTTGGAGCGCTGCGCATGGCTGCTGCCAGATGGTCATACGCTTCCGCGTTGAATTTTTGCAGAGCAGCAAGCAGTTCTTTGGCTTCCTGTCGCTTGGTGTGTCCGTCATAAGGGCAGGGGTTTTTCAGCGGCTGTAAGCCAAGCTGATTCACCATCTGAATTATTTCGGCTTCGCGGTAATATAAAAGCGGGCGGATAAGCGTCAGGCCCGTACGGCTTAAATCGGTAACGGGCAAAAAAGTTTTTAACTGTCCGCTGGCGGCAAGGTTTAAAAAGAAGGTTTCTACGGCATCATCATGATGATGCGCCCAAGCTACCTTGTTAAAACCAAGTTCCACTGCCGTGCGGTTAGTAGCGGCGCGGCGGAAGTACGCGCAGGTAAAGCAGGGCGTGTTGGTACGTTGCTGCCAGGCTTCGGTGATGTTAACCTTGCTGCTGTAATGTTTAAGCCCGTATTGGGCGCAGAAATTTTCCAGTTCAGTTTTGGGAAAGTTGTCGCTGAACATGGTATCCACCGTGTAGCAGGCAAGTTCAAATTTAAACGGCGCGTATTGCTGTACCTCTGCCAGTGCAGCTGTTAAAAACATACTGTCCTTGCCGCCGCTTAAACCTATTAAAACACGGTCGCCTTCTTTTAACATTTCAAATTCTATAATGCAGCGCCACAGCTTTCCGAGCAGGGCTGCAGGCACAAAAGGTTTACGGCTCATGGCTTCTCCTTAAAATTTTATGCAGTTTATTATATCACAAATGGCAAATAAAAAACACCTGCCTTAACAGCAGGTGTTTTGCTTAATGCGTCAGCCTAAAGTTTCCGTAACTTTTACCAGTTCATCACGGATTTTGATATGCTGCGGGCAGGCTGCTTCGCACGCGCCGCATTTAATACATTCGGCGGCTTTTTTCAGCCCGTGTCCTTTAACAAGCCAGTTTTCCTGGTGTCTGGCAGCAGCCAAATCGTTATACAGCGTGTAATAATTCATCGCGGTAAAGCTGCCGCTGATGCCGATGTGCATGGGGCAGACTTTGGCGCAGTAATTGCAGGTGGTGCAGGGAATTAAAGGAATTTTTTTAAGTTCTTCCTGCGCCTCTTTTATAGTTTTTTCTTCGGCGGCGCTTAAACCTTTGAAGTCCTTCATATAGGACAGGTTGTCCTGCATCTGTTCAATATTGCTCATGCCGCTGAGTACGGTAATAATGCCTTCAAGATGTGCGGCAAAACGTATTGCCCAGCTTGCTACGGACATTTCCGGTTCGGCGTCTTTTAAAATTTTCTGTACGCTTGCGGGCGGGTTGGCCAACATGCCGCCTTTAACCGGTTCCATAATAATTACCGGCTTGCCGTGCTTGCGTGCTACTTCATAGCAGCGGCGGCTCTGCACGGCGGGGTAATCCCAGTCGGCATAGTTAATTTGCAGCTGCACAAATTCCATTTCCGGATGGGCGGTTAAAATTGCATCCAGTTCTTCCGGCGTGGAGTGGAACGAAAAACCAACATGTTTGATTAAACCTTCGGCTTTCTTTTCCTGCACGAAGTTCCACATATCGTAGTCGTCAAAAAAGTGGGTGCGGCTTTCTCCGAGGTTATGCAAAAGGTAAAAATCAAAATAACCGGCGCCCGTTTGTTTCAGGCTGGTTTCAAACTGGTTGATTGCTTCCTCGCGGGTTTTGCAGTTAATCCAGGCTGCATTTTTGGTTGCAAGCTGAAATTTTTCGCGCGGATAGCGTTCTACCAACGCCTGACGGATGGCGTCTTCACTGCCGGGGTATGCCCATGCCGTATCAAAATAGGTAAAGCCTGCTTCCAGAAACATATCCACCATTTGTTTGGTCTGTTCAATGTCAATGGCGCCGTCTTTCTGCGGCAGGCGCATCAGGCCAAAGCCCAGTTTTTTAATTTCTTCGCCAAGATATGCCATAGTATCCCTTCTTTCGTTGTACTGCTTTATTTTATTATAAAACATCCGGCAGAAGTTTTAAAGTTGAAAGGCACTCCAGGGTGATGCTTTCTCTTAGCGGCAAATCTTTGGCATCGGCTAAATCCATGTTCAGCGCAAAAACGCAGGTTGTATCTTTGGTTTCTGCCCAGCCTATAAACCAGCCCACCGGCACGTTGATATTATCAGTTGCCCAGCCGGTTTTGCCATGCAGCGTATATTCCGGCGTTTGTTTTAAAATTGTTATATCCGCTGTCTGCTCCTGGGCAGATTGGGAAAACGGCAGTTTTTTCTGCGCCAGTTTTGTTAAAAGCTGCACTTGTTCCAGCGCGCTTATTTGCAGCGGTCCCTCCAGCCAGAAAGTATCAATGCCTGTGCCAATGTCCATATTTCCGTACTGCAAAATATTGATATTAGCTTGCATTGCGGGCAGCCCGATGCGGCGTGCCAGTTCTTTATAGGCGGGAACCTGTGAGCGTTTGATGGCATAACGCAGATTGGCATCGTTTTTCCAGCTTTCAAGATAAACAGGTTCGCCGGTATATTTGTAAAAGTATTCGTCAACGTTTTTAACTGTGCCGGTTTTCAGCGCGATAAGGCTGTTAAAAATTTTAAAGGTGCTGGCCGGGTAAAAACGCTGCGCGGCACGTTTGGCGTTGTGCAGGTAATAGCCGTTTTTTTGCACATCGTAAATAACAATGGTACCGTTTACGCCGTGGCGTTTAAAAATATCATCCAGGCTGCTGGTGCTTTTGCCGGTATCAACAGGGCTTTGGGCGTAAGCTGCAAGGCAGCAGGAACAAAGCATAAAGCAAAGCGTTAAAAGTTTAAAAATCCGTTTCATAAAAACTCCTTAAATAAAAAGCGTCCTTGCGGACGCTTTGCGGTTTGAATATTATTTCCAGCCGACGGTAACAGAGCCCTGGAAATGCTCATCAATAAATTTAGCCATTTCGTCAGACTGATACAGTTTTTGCAGTTGTTTAATGCGCGGGTCATTAGCGTTAGCCTTTTTGGTAACAAAAATGTTTACATACGGAGAAGCTGCGCTTTCAAGCATCAGGCTGTCCTTTAAGGGGTTCAGCCCGGCAGGCAGCGCATAGTTGGCATTAATAACGGCAATGGTTACGTCCGGCAGGCTGCGGGGAATTGTCGCTGCGTCCAGCTCAAGAAATTTATAGTTGTGCGGGTTGCCGGTAATATCGGCAACAGAAGTGGTAACATCGTTGATGTCTTTTACTTCAATCATTTTCTTTTCCGCTAAAAGCAGCAGCGCTCTGCCGCCGTTGGAGGGGTCATTGGGGATGCCGATGGTAGCACCGTCGGGGATGGGGTCGCCTTTTTTAATTTTATCGCTGTAAACAGCCATCGGGAAGTTTACGGTTTTGAAGGCTTCAACAAGTTCAAAGCCCGGTTCTTTTTTCAAGGTTGCGTCAAGGTAAGGTTTATGCTGCATGCTGTTGGCAAAAATTTCGCCTTCCTGCAGGGCAATGTTAGGTGTTACAAAATCGTTAAACTCTACAACTTCAACATTTAAGCCTTCCTTAGCGGCAAGTTTTTTTACTTCGTCCATCAGTTCGGCATGCGGGCCTGCTGTTACGCCAATTTTAACAGGCGCGTTGGTATCTGCTTTTTTCTCTTCGCCGCCGCAGCCGAATACGCCCAAGGCTAATGTGCCGATGGCAAGTGCGGCCAAAATTCTTTGCACTTTTGTCATTTTTACTCCTCCAATTCAAAACATTACAATTTATTTTTATTTAACTTTTTGCTGAGCGTGTCGCCCAGATACTGGATAACCTGCACCAGCAAAATTAAAATAACAACGGTAACAATCATTACATCAGGCTGGAAACGCTGATAGCCGTAGCGGATGGCAAGGTCGCCCAAACCGCCGCCGCCCAAAACGCCTGCCATGGCAGAATAGCCTATAAGAGCGATAACGGCAAGCGTAATGCCAAGCACGATGGAATGTAAGGATTCCGGCAGCAATACTTTGGTAATAATTTGCAGCGGGCTGGCACCCATGCTCTGCGCCGCTTCAATAACGCCAGGGTTAATTTCCAGAAGGGAAGATTCAATAACGCGGGCAATAAACGGTGCTGCCGAAATGGTAAGCGGCACAATGGCTGCCGTGGTGCCGATGGAAGAGCCAACCAGCACGCGCGTCAGCGGAATAATGGCAACCATCAAAATAATGAACGGCGTGGAACGGGTTGCGTTTACAATAACGCCCAAAACAGAATTGATTGCTGCATTAGGCAGAATGTGGTTGCTGCGCGTAACCGTTAAAATAATGCCAAGCGGTATGCCGATAAGGCTTGCCAGCAAAGTAGAGGCAACAACCATGTAGCCGGTTTCCCAAAAGGATTTTATTAAAAGTTCAATCATTTCATTTGACATATCCAATTACCTCCACTGTAAGGTTCTGGCTGTTAAGAAAAGCCAGTGATTCATCCAAAGCGGATTTAGAACCTTCGATTACTATTAAAAGGTTGCCGTAAATGCGGTCTTTCAGCTGGTCGGTATTGCCGGAAATAATATTGGCATCGACATCGAAGTGCTTAATCATGCGGGATACAATAGGTTTATCGGCATTGCCGCCAAAGAAGGAAAGGCGGACAACAAGGCTGGAGCCGTCAACATATTCCTTGCTGAGCGGAATGTTTTTATAAGCTGCCGGCAGGTCGTTTTTGATAACGCTTTTAACAAAATCTTTAGTGGTAGGATTCTGCGGGTTGGTAAATACGTCAACCATTTTGCCTTCTTCAATAATAGAGCCGTTTTCTATTACGGCAACGCGGTCGCAGATTTCTTTTACAACTTCCATCTGGTGCGTAATCATTACTATGGTAAGGTTTAAACGTTTGTTAATGTCGCGCAGAAGGTTCAGGATGGATTTTGTGGTCTGCGGGTCAAGCGCGCTGGTTGCTTCATCGCACAGCAGCACTTTAGGGTTGCTGGCAAGGGCGCGGGCAATGCCTACGCGTTGTTTCTGTCCGCCGGAAAGCTGGCTGGGATAGTGGTCGGCGCGTTCTTTAAGCTGTACCAAATCAAGCAGCGGCTCTACACGCTTTTTAATTTCGTCTTTGGGCAGTCCCTGAATTTCCAGCGGGAAAGCAATGTTGCCGTAAACGGTGCGGCTGGCAAGCAGGTTAAAATGCTGAAAAATCATGCCGATGTTCTGGCGCGCCTTGCGGAGCTGCGCTTTTGTCATGGCGGTAAGTTCTTCGCCGTTTACAAAAACCTGCCCGGCGGTAGGTTCTTCCAGCATGTTAATGCAGCGGATTAAGGTCGATTTGCCGGCGCCGGATAAACCGATAATGCCGAAAATTTCGCCCTGTTCAATCGTCAGGCTGGTGGATTTTAAGGCGGGAATATCGCCCGAGGATGTGTGGTAAGTTTTTTCTACATTGCGTAATTCAATCATAAATGTTCCTCTTTCTTTCATCAGTTCAAGGTATTAAAAAACCCTTCACGTACAGGTGAAGGGCATAAGTCTTAATTACCTCTTTCATCTGCCGGAATGTTCCGTTGGATTTGGCACCGTTTCACGATGGATGGTTGCCGTAGCGTCATAGGGCCAGTCCCTCGGCTACTCTTGATGAATGTTTGTATGAAGTTGATGTATCCATCATACACGGTGTTTACAAATATGTCAATAAAATTTTTTGAAAAAGGCGTAAAAATACTTGACTTTTTGCAAAATAAAGTATTAAAGTTAGAAAGGATATAAAAATCCAAACTAAAATTACAACGGGTTTTAACAAGGAGGACAGCCATGCCGGCAAAGACCAGGGATAAACTAACCGCACAGTTGTTTAAGGCTGTTTTAAGTTTGAAAGATGAACAGCAGTGTTCTGATTTTTTTGAAGATATTTGCACAATAGCCGAACTGAAAGCAATGGCACAGCGGCTTGAAGTAGCGCGTATGCTTGACGCAGGCTGCATCTATGAGGAGATTGTAGAAAAAACCGGCGCCAGCACGGCGACCATATCGCGCGTAAAGCGCTGCCTGATTTACGGCGCCGACGGGTATAATTCCGTAATGCCCGTTTTAAGAGAAGGCGAAAAAAATGAAAATTGAGTTTAATGCTTTAAAATTTAATGCACATGGTTTTATTAACGCCGTTGTGCAGGATGCAGGCAGCGGTGAAGTGCTGGCACTGGTAAAAACCAACGGCGCTGCGCTTGCCAAAACTGCCGAAACCGGAAATTTGTGGCTGTACGATGCCGGAACGCAAAAAATTTACGATGCGGCGGACGATGGCGCAAATTTTGACGTGACAGAAATAAGCAGTAATAAAAACGGCAACATGCTGCTTATAAAAGCCATGCCTAAAACGCAGGGCCTCAGTGTGTTTACAAAACCGGTATGGAAGTGTGCCGGCGGCAATCTACCTGTGCCGGAACCTGAAGGCATACATGGCGTGCTGGCTGAACTGTACCGCATAATTTGCTATAAACGCGCCCACGGCGGCGAAAAATCCTACACGCATTATTTGTTCATGTCCGGGCAGGATAAAATTTTAAGCAAACTTGGCGAAGAAACAACCAGTACGGTTATTGCTTCCAAAAACGGCAGCAAAACAGCCGTGCTTGATGAAATGGGCAGTTTGTGGTATCACTGCCTTGTGCTTCTGGCATACCATAATATTAACCCGGCTGAGCTACTTGCAACTATGGATGGCAAACGGGCAAAATAAATATAATTTGCCGCAAATGGATGAATGCACATTGCTGCCAGCCGCAGCATGATTTTGTTTGCTTTTTGGCAGGCAAAAGCGGTGACAGGGCATGGCAAAGCGTGATATAATAAAAGATAACGAAAAATTAAGAACGGCAGCCCAGCTGCCTGTAAAAAGGAAGTGCTGAACGTGGATAAACCAGTATATGTTATCGGCCACCGCAACCCGGATACGGATTCTATCTGCTCCGTAATTGCCTATGCGTGGCTTAAAAGGCAGCTTGGCGTTAACGCCGTGGCAGCCCGCGCAGGTGCGCTGAACCCCGAAACCCAGTATGTTTTAAATTACTTTGGCGTGGAAGAACCTGTTTTGCTTGAAGATATGTATCCCCGCCTGAAAGATATTGAACTTATTGCCGTGCCGATGCTGAACGCAGAAACCAAACTGCGTGAAGTAAGCCATTTGTTTACCGATTACGGCGTACGCTGCATGCCGGTTGGCACGCCGGAAAACATTGAAGGCGTTGTTACAGTAACCGACCTTGCCAAATGCTTCTATAAAGAACTGTGCGCACAGGAAAACGAAACCGGCGCCGTTGATTACAGCCAGCTTTTGGATGCACCGGTTAAAGATTTGATGACCACCAGCGTTGTTTCCTTTAACAACAACGAACTTCTGGATGACGTTAAAAACGCCATGCTCGATACCAACTTCCGCTCCTACCCGGTTGTGGAAGGCGGCCGTTATATTGGCATGATTGACAAGGTTCGCCTGCTGAAACCGGATAAAACCCAGCTTATCCTTGTTGACCACAATGAACGCGCACAGGCTGTTGAAGGCAGTGAAGAAGCGGATATTATCGAAGTAATCGACCATCACCGCATGGGCGGACTGCATACTGCAGCTCCTATCTATATCCGCGAAGAACCAGTAGGCTGCACGGCAACCATCGTTACCAATATGGCAGAAACCCATAAAGTAGAACTGCCGCGTGAAATTGCGGGCCTGCTCTTATCGGCAATTATTTCCGACACCCTGTATTTCCGCAGCCCGACCACTACCCAGCAGGATAAAGATGCAGCAACCAAACTGCAAAAAATTGCAGGGCTTGAAGATTTGGAAGCCTATGCTATGGAAGAACTGAAACAGGGCTCTGTAATTGCGCGTTTAAGTGCAGATGAACTTGTACGTACCGACCTGAAAGAGTTCGACTTTGGTGAAACCAAAGCCAGCGTAGCGCAGATTAACATTTTGGGCCGTCAGCAGGGGCTGGATAAAATGCCGGAACTTTTAACGGCACTGGAAGCTATGCGTGAAACAGAAGGGTTTGACCTTTCTTTCCTTATGGTAACGGATATTCTTTCCGAAGCTACCGACCTTTTGGTGGCAGGCGTTAACCAGGCAAAAGTTACCGAAGCCTTCGGCAAACCGGAAGGCGCAGGGCATTATTACCTGCCGGGCGTGCTGAGCCGCAAAAAACAAATTGTACCGCCTTTGACGGATGCATTC
>USHB01000038.1 GCA_900554395.1 uncultured Phascolarctobacterium sp. | reverse complement strand
TATACTTACAAACAGCTTTTTAAAACTGACAGTTTGAATTTTTAAATATTATTTAATTATTAACACAAGGATTATTTCTCCCCGGTGCTTCCGAAGCCGCCGCCGCGTACTGCGTCCGCGTTGTCGCCATCGGCGGTGAGGTATTTGTAGAATATGCCCTGAGCAACGCGTTCGCCTTTAGGCAGGGTTACATCGCTATCGGTTGTGTTGTACAGCCCCAGCATGATGTGACCTTCGTTATCTTCGTTGTTGTAGTAGTCGGCGTCGATAATGCCCACGTTATTCACCAGAGCCAGCCCTTTTTTAACGGCAATGCTGCTGCGGATATGCACGCCAAGAAACTCGTCATCCTGCATATAGGCTTTTACACCTGTCGGCACCATTTGCAGTTTGTGCGCCTCAAGCGTCACATCCTGCGGCAAATAAATATCGTATCCTGCCGCCATTTTGGTTTTACGTTCCGGCATCGGAAAATCTACATCTGCAAAAGCAGCAATTTTTTCAAAACCGCGAATTTTCATATTGCACCTCGTTATAAAAAATCCCGCCGAAGGTTAGTTCAGCGGGATTTAGTTTTTCTTTAAATTATTTGCTCAAACCACCGTTAAGAACAGCTTTGCGGGAAAGGTTGATGCGGCCTTTCTGGTCAATTTCCGTTACTTTAACAACGATTTCATCGCCAACGGAAACAACGTCTTCAACTTTGCCTACATGTTCGGTAGAAAGCTGGCTGATATGAACTAGACCTTCTTTGCCGGGCAGAATTTCAACAAAGGCGCCGAAGTTCATCAGGCGGGTAACTTTGCCGGTGTAAATTTTGCCGACTTCTGCCTCAGCGGTAATGCCGTTGATGATATCAATAGCTTTCGCAGCCTGTTCGCTGTTAACAGCGGCGATATAAATACGGCCGTCTTCTTCAATATCAATTTTAGCGCCGGTTTCTTCCACAATCTTTTTAATGGTTTTGCCGCCGGGGCCGATAACTTTGCTGATTTTTTCGGGGTCAATATTAATGGAAGTAATCTTCGGAGCATATTTGGACAGCTCTTTGCGCGGTTCGGAGATGCAGTCCATCATAATGCCCATGATGTGTTCACGGCCGCGTTTAGCCTGTGCCAGTGCCTGCTGGAAGATTTCCTTGTTGATACCGTCAATTTTAATATCCATCTGGATGGCGGTAATGCCATTTTTAGTACCGGCAACTTTAAAGTCCATATCGCCGAGAGCATCTTCAAGACCCTGAATATCGGTAAGAATAGTAAAATAATCGCCGTCTTTAACAAGGCCCATTGCTACGCCGGCAACAGGCGCTTTAATAGGCACGCCTGCATCCATAAGGGAAAGGGTGCTTGCGCAAACGCTGCCCATGGAGGAAGAACCGTTGGACTCCAGGGTTTCGGAAACCAGGCGGATTGCATAGGGGAATTCTTCTTCGGAAGGAATTACCGGAAGCAATGCACGTTCTGCCAGTGCGCCATGGCCGATTTCGCGGCGGCCCGGGCTGCGCAGCGGTTTGGTTTCGCCAACGCTGTACGGCGGGAAGTTATAATGATGGATATAGCGTTTGGTAAGTTCTACGCCGAGTCCGTCCAAAGTCTGTGCTTCGCTGAGCGGAGCCAGTGCCAGTACGTTCAGAATCTGGGTCTGGCCACGGGTAAACAGTGCGCTGCCGTGCGGGCGGGCCAAAAGGCCTACTTCGCAGGTTACAGGGCGCACTTCATCAAGCGCACGTCCGTCCGGGCGGATTTTATCCACGGAAATGGTGCGGCGTACAATCTTTTTAACCAGTTTTTGGGTAATATAAGCAACGTCTCTTGCGTTATCCGGATATTTTTCCATAAACGCTTCAGCAATTTCTGCTTTAATGCGTGCTACGTTTTCTTCGCGTTCCAGCTTGTTGGCATCCATCAGGGCTGCTTTAAGCTGTTCTGCTCCGTAAGCTTCAATTTCTGCTGCCAGTTCAGCAGGAGGCTCGTAAACAGGCACTTCCATTTTGGGTTTGCCTACTTCGGCCATAATCTGTTCCTGCCATGCAACAAGTCTCTTAATTTCTTCGTGACCGAAGAAAATAGCATCAAGCATTTCATCTTCGCTGATTTCCTTAGCGCCTGCTTCTACCATCAAAATAGCATCTTTGGTACCGGCAACGGCAAGGTTCAGACGGCTTACTTTAGCCTGTTCAATAGTCGGGTTGATGATGTATTTGCCGTCAATCATGCCTACGCGCACACCGGCGATAGGGCCTTCAAACGGAATATCGGAAATGCAGAGTGCGCAGGATGCGCCAATCATTGCCGGAATGTCCGGTGCATTGTCCGGGTCCACGGAAACGGCGGTAGCAACAATCTGCACATCGTTATGATAGCCTTCCGGGAACATCGGGCGAATCGGGCGGTCGATAAGACGGCTGGTTAAAATAGCGGTTTCAGCCGGACGGCCTTCACGTTTAATAAAGCCGCCGGGGATTTTACCCACAGCGTACATTTTTTCTTCAAAATCAACAGTCAAAGGGAAAAAGTCTACACCTTCACGCGGTGTTTTGGTACCGGTAGCAGCTACTACTACCGCAGTGTCGCCATAGCGCACCAATACTGCGCCGTTGGCCTGCTTGGCAATTTTGCCGATTTCCATCGTCAGCGTTCTGCCGCCAAGCTCAATGCTGTAACTATGCATTTTTTGTCCTCCTAATTTTCTCTCATTTTTGGTTTACCTGCTGTATATTCTACACCATTTGCGATTTTCCTTCACTACTTTTTATAAAAATTTTTAAAATTTTTTATTTTAGCTACGGCAGCAAAAAGCCCCCGCCATATAACAGCAGGGGCAGCAAACTAACTATTCAATTTTTTCAAACATATCGGCGCCTACGCCGCACAACGGGCATTTATAACCCTCGGGCAAGGCTTCGCCTTCATATATATAGCCGCAAACCTTGCAGCGCCATTTATGCGTGCCAACAGGCTCCTGTGCCTTTTCTTCTTCTGCGCTGGGCGCGATATATACGCCGCCTAAATCAGCACTTCTGTCAAAGTAAACGGTATGCAGCATTTCTTCTGCCAGTTCGCTTAAAGGTTTGCCGTAAAAATCAGCGTAAAGCTGTTTGATTTGCGGGTTTTCATGGCTTAAACGCAATTTCATGCCGCTGTCGCGTTTGTAAAGCCCTTCAATGCGAGCCTTGCGCAGCTCATCACCTTTGTATTCCTTATCCTTGGGCTGTCCGCCGCCGCCGATGCAGCCGCCGGGGCATGCCATAACTTCTACAAAATGGTAGCTTGCTTCACCGGCTTTAATTTTTTCAATCAGTTTGCGTGCATTGGCTGTGCCGTATACAACGGCAACTTTAACTTTGGTGCCTTCAATATCAACTTCCGCCTCGCGGATGCCGTCCATACCGCGTACCGGCTGCAAATCATACAATGCCTGCGGTGCATCCTTGCCTGTTGCATAGCAGTAAGCCGTACGGATAGCTGCTTCCATTACGCCGCCGGTGTTGCCAAAAATAACGCCTGCGCCGCTCGCCTGCCCCATTAAATCATCATAGGCAGCATCTTCAAGCGCAGCAAAATCAATGCCCTCATCACGCGCCAGCATTGCCAGTTCGCGCGTGGTAATAA
Organism: uncultured Phascolarctobacterium sp.; assembly: GCA_900554395.1. Lineage (GTDB taxonomy): Bacteria > Bacillota > Negativicutes > Acidaminococcales > Acidaminococcaceae > Fusicatenibacter_A. The sequence goes on along the minus strand of USHB01000038.1, from coordinate 6,553 downwards.
CATAATCCATGTCGCGCATCTCCGGCATGCCCAAATGGCGGCCGGCTGCATTCATTTCGCCGCGGTGGATTTCAAATTTCTTTGCCGTGCATGGCGTTACAGCCACATTAACAATTTTAGCCGAGTCGATGCCCATTTTTTGCGCAAAATAGGTTTTAATGGTTGGCCCCTGCATGCCGATAGGGCTTTTGGCACTGGAAATATGCGGCAGCATTTCCGGATAATAAGTTTCTGCAAATTTTACCCACGCCGGGCAGCAGCTTGTAAACTGCGGCAGAGGTTTATTGCCTTTGGTAATGCGTTCCAAAAGCTCGCTTGCTTCTTCCACAATGGTTAAATCAGCGGCAAAATTGGTGTCAAGCACATAATCTGCGCCCAATTTACGCAAAAGCGCCACCATTTTGCCTTCCACAAAACTGCCGTCGGGCATGCCAAATTCTTCGCCGAGCGCAATGCGCACGGAAGGCGAAGTGCTGAAAATAACAATTTTATCCGCATCACGGATTTCTGCCATTACCTGGTAAGCCTCTACCTTTTCGGTAATACTGTCCACAGGGCATACGTTAGCGCACTGCCCGCAATTAATACAGATAGGATTATCGCCTGTCGCCTTTAAATCATAAGTGCCGCACACGCCGATATAATCTGTGCAGACAGTTTTGCAATTTCCGCATTTAATGCACTTGAATTCCAAACGCTGGATTGAAGGATTATCCGGTTCAATAGCTACACGGATATCCGTAAACTGATGTTTTGTCATAGCTGCCTCCTTTGTTGAACCTTCGTTAATAACTGCTAAATTTATTATACCGTACAGTTTTCAAAAACTCAACAAAGTGCTAAAAGAAAATTATTATCTTTTTGCCGCAAAGCGTTTGTAAACAACGAAAATAATAATTACTGCCGTTACCAAAACTGCCAGGCGTTCGCTGTGCTGCTGAAAATTAACCAAATCGTGTCCTATAACAACTTCCAGTGAAGTTGAAGGAAATTTACCGATTAAGTTGGCGATAATATAATCTCGTGTAGATATTTTGCTTACAGCGCCGATTGCTGTTAAAATGCCGGAAGGAAAATACGGCAGCATTCTTGCCAGCGCCATCCACTGCAAACCTTTGCGCCCGCTGAGGTCATCTATTTTCATCAGCATGCTGCTTTTGGCAATCATTTTTTCGGCAGTGCTGCGGAATAAGTAGCGCATCAGCCAGAAGCTGATTACAACACCGGTAGTTTCAGCCAGCCACGAAATTAAAATACCCACTGGCAGCCCAAAAATCAGCCCGTTGGCAGTAGAAATAAAAATTGAGGGAAAAATACTGCCCGCATTAATCAAAACATCCAGCAAAAAGCTGACCACAACTGCCCATACGCCAAAAGAGCGGAAGTATTCTGCCAATGCGTCTACATCGCCGCTGATGGCAAGCGCAAACATTTTATTTACTTCGTCACCCGCAAAAAGGTATATAAGTGCGCCGCCAATAATTAAAATTGCCAGCACTACTATTTTTGATGCCTTTTCCGGGTTCTGATACCATTTTTCTTCGGGCATTTGTGCCTCCGTTAACTGTTAAAAATTCGTTTAAAACGCTCGTCAAACTGTGCGTTCAGCGCCTGTTCTATCTCGCCGGTAATTTTCCTGTCGGCAAGCGATTGTTTGGCAAGCGCACGCGCTTCAACAAGCACATCCGTATCTTGAAGTATATCAGCAATATACAAATCAGGCAAGCCATGCTGCCGCAAACCAAAAAGCTGCCCTGCCCCGCGCAGTTTCAAATCCTGCTCGGCAAGGTAAAAACCATCGTTTGAAGTATGCAGCACATTCAGGCGCGCCAGTGTTTCCGGCGAATCCGAATCCGTGAGCAGAACGCAGAAAGACTGTGCCTCGCCGCGCCCTACGCGCCCACGCAGCTGATGGAGCTGCGCCAGCCCGAAACGGTCGGCATTTTCAATAATCATCAGCGTGACATTGGGTACGTTTACGCCAACTTCTATAACCGTGGTGCTGATAAGCGCTTTTATTCTCCCCGCAGCAAAATCTTCCATAATAATTTCTTTTTCCGCAGGCTTCATTTTTCCGTGCAGCAGCGCGCAGGGAATATTTTTTAAAAAGCTGTTTTTTAATTCATTGTAAACATCTTCTGCCGCACGCACGCCGGGCATTTCTCCCTGTTCAATTACCGCGCAGACAATATAAGCCTGGTGCCCTGCCTGTATCTGCCGCACCATGCCGGCATAAACTTCGCGCCTCTTATCGCCGGTATAACAGAGCGTTTTAATGCTTTTTCGTCCCGGCGGCATACCTTTCATTATTGATACATCCAAATCGCCATATACGGTAAGCGCCAGGGTACGCGGTATCGGCGTTGCCGTCATTACAAGCACATCCGGCTCAAAAGCCGATTTATTGGCAAGTTTGGCGCGCTGTTCCACGCCGAAGCGGTGCTGTTCATCCGTTACTACAAGCGCCAGTTTATCAAAAACCACATCGTCCTGTATCAGTGCATGCGTGCCTACAAGCACCTGCAAACTTCCGTCTGCCAGTGCTTCCAGAAGTTCGCTCCTGCGCACGCCCTTAACGCTGCTTGTTAAAAGGCCTATGCTGATACCGGCAGGCTCTAAAAACTGCTGCAAGGTTTCATAATGCTGCTGTGCCAGAATTTCCGTAGGCACCATAATGCAGCCCTGATAACCGTTTTCTGCAGTTTTGGCAAGCGCCAGTGCCGATACCGCCGTTTTGCCGCTGCCTACATCGCCTTGCAGCAGCCTGTGCATTGGTTTTATATCCTGCATGTCAAGACTTATATCCTGCCATGCTTTTTGCTGTGCTTCCGTCAGTTTAAAAGGCAGTTTGGCAAGCACATCTTTTAAAATTTTACCGTCCGCACCCATTTTTATGCCGCTGCGCCCGGATTTTACACGGCTGCGGTAATATAAAAGCCCGCATTGCAGTAAAAACAGTTCTTCAAACACAAAACGGCCGCGCGCTTTGGCAAGCGCCGCAAAACTTTCCGGAAAGTGAATGTTCTTCAACGCCTCCAGACGCGGCGGCAGATTTTTAGCTGCAATTACCTCCTGCGGCAGCGATTCCGGCAGGTATTCTTCTGCCATGGCAAGCGCAGTTTTAACGGCTGTACGCAAATTCTGCTGCGTAAGCGCACCGCTTAAAGCATATACCGGCAAAATCCCCGGTGCCGATGCTTCTTCACCATCTTTTAAAATCTGCACATAGGCATCGGTAATAACTTTTGCCCCACCGCGCCCCGGCTGTACCTTGCCATCTATTAAAAGCTGTGTACCGGGCTTAAAATTGCGTGTTTGAAAACGCTGGTGCGCAAACATATATATTTCCGCAAAGCCGGTACAGTCTTTTACCGTTACCAAAGTATAACGCATGCGGCGCGCTGATATTTTATCTGCCAGACGGTAAACCTCTGCGCGGAAAAGCTGCTTTTCTCCGTTTGTTTGCAGTTCCGCAATTGTTTTTACCTTGCTCTGGTCTACATAAGTACGCGGATAGCGGTTCAGCAAATCGCCTATTGTAAAAACGTTCAGATTTGCAAAATCAGCTGCTTTTTTGGGGCCAATGCCCTTTAATTTTGTTATCGGCTCCTGCCACCACATAAAATCACACTGCCAATCTAAAAATAACTTGCTTTTACGTTCATTCTATGGTATGATACTTCTGTTAAATTTGTAACTGATGCTCGAATTACGTTAAGGAGGTGGGACTCATGGCATCCATTTGCGAAGTTTGCGGCAAAGGTATTCAAGCTGGTTGTAACGTCAGCCATTCCAATAGACATTCTAAACGCGCTTGGAAACCGAACATTCAGCAAGTAAGAGCAGTTGTTAATGGCTCTGTAAAACGTATTAACGTTTGCACCCGTTGCTTGCGTTCCGGTAAAGTTAACCGCGCTATCTGATTCTAACGGATTTTAAAATAAGCCTGATACCTTTGGTATTGGGCTTATTTTTTAGCTGAGCCGCCGCTTATTACCAAGCCGCAGACGAAGGTAATAAGTACGCCGGTAAAGTTACGTAATTTTTGCGGTTGAATAATGAGCAAAATTTACGAACCGCTTTATTTATCAACCGCCAATTAGAAATTTAACAAAAGTATAATCAAACTAATATATTAAAACGGTATAACGCTAAGTTATACCGTTTATTTTTTATCTCCGTGACCTTGCCAGTTCAACACAGTCCCAGCCACGGCACTGCATAAAATCAAGCAGCCTGCCGGTAAAGTACAGCGGCTTTTTGCGCAAACTGCATATATCCGGCGCTCCTGTAAGCAGCATCAGCATGCGCAATTCATCTTCTGCCTGCGTTATAAGTTCTGCTGCCGCATCAGCGCCGCCGTTTACTGCAGCCTCCAGCACATTGCCTGCCATGCCTGTTAAATCGGCGCCAAGCGCCAGGCATTTAGCTGCATCAAGCCCGCTGCGTATACCGCCGGTTGCCGTAATATAGCCCTCCGTGCCGCATACACCGCCAGTTTCCAAAAGTGTTTGCGCTGTATTAAGCCCCCATGCGTTTAAAAGCGTGGTGCCTCCGTAACGCGCCGATTCAATGGCAGGAAAATTAGTTCCACCTGCCCCGCCAACGTCAAAACATGTAAAGCCTGCTTTAAGCAACTGCTTAACCTGCCTTGCAGCCATGCCGCAGCCTGTTTCCTTAACAATAACAGGCACGCAGCATTTATCTAAAATGCGCTGCATATTGGCAAACAGCCCTTTAAAATCACGGTCTCCCTCGGGCATTATAAGTTCCTGCGCAGGGTTTAAATGAATTTGCAGGGCATCAGCATCAATCATTTTTACGGCTTCCAGTGCTTCTTCCGGCGTTGCCAGAGCACTGGTGTTGGCAAAAATAACTCCGTCCGGATATTCTTCGCGCACAACTTCATAGCTATAATAATTGATTTTATGCTTAACCGCACCGTATTGTGAACCTACAGCCAGCGCAGCACCTGTTTTTTTGGCAGCCTGCGCCAGACGGCGGTTAATTTCGGTTACGGCTTCCGCGCCGCCGGTAACAGCGTTGATTAAAAACGGCGATAAAAGCAGAATGCCGCCGAACTTTGAGGAAAGGTCTATATCCTGCGGGTTAAGCTCCGGCAGGCAGTTATGTACAAAATGCACATCTTCCAGTCCGCTGGTCTGCGGGCCGTCGCCAAGCTTTAACGCGTATTTGATATGGTCAAGTTTCCTCTGTTCGCGCGACATTCAATACCACCGTAAAATTATTTCAAAGTTTCAAGCTGTTCGGAAAGGTCTAAAGTCAGTTCCGGTTTGTTGTTAAGGTAAGCACTGTATTCTGCTTTTTCTTTTTCTTTAGCAGCTTTGGCAATGCTCAGGCCGATTTTTTTATGTTCCATATCTTTTTTGATAACTTTAACAACAACTTCCTGGCCGATTTCCAGTACATCTTCCGGTTTTTCAACGCGGGTTTCTGCAATTTCAGATACATGTACAAGGCCTTCTACCCTGTCGGTTACTTTAACGATAGCACCGAAAGGCAGGAAGCGGGTTACAATGCCTTTAACAATAGCGCCTTCCGGCAGAGCGTTGGCTTCGGTTACCCAGGGATCTTCCTGAGTTGCTTTAATGCTCAGGGCAACGCGTTTTGCTTCGCGGTCAATCTTTTTAATCAGCACGGTAACTTCGGTGCCGGGTTCAAAATCTTTTGCTTTAACATTGCGGTCCCAGGAAAGTTCGGTGTTGTGAACCAAACCTACAAGACCTTTGCCTACTTCTACAAACAGACCGAAATCAGCAATGCGCAGAACTTTGCCCGGTACTACGGTGCCTTCTTCTACGCTGTTGTATGCTTCTTCTTCAGCAGCTTCGCGTGCTTCTTTAGCAGCAGCAATGCGGGCAGCTTTAGCTTCACGCCAAGCCTGTGCCTTAGCTTCGCGTTCAGCGCGCAGCAAATCGCGGCGGCTTACTACGAGGCGTTTTTTAGCAGCGTCAACTTCAATAATTTCAGCTTCCAGTTCCTGGCCGATATACGGAGTGAAGTCTTCAACGCGTTTCAGTTCAACGTGGGAAGCGGGCATAAAGCCTTCAACGCCTTCAACGGCAACTGCAAGGCCAACAATGTTTTTCTGGCGGTTTTTAATTACGCGCAGAACTTTAACGGTAGCCGGGCGTTTTTCACCTTCAGCAAGTTCGGGTACGTTTTTCCAGGCAGCATCCTGTTCAGCACGGATTTTGGAAAGGCGTACAAAATCATCTTTGGAAGTACCGGGAATAACTTTAGCTTCCACTTCATCGCCAACATTAATGGTTTTAGCAATTTCATCAGGATCACCGGCAGCCCATTCGCTGTAAGCGATAGCGCCTTCTTTCATATAGCCAAAGTCTACATAAACTGCATCCTTGTCCTTTTGAATTACAGTAGCTTTCACAATTTTGCCGGGATAAATTTCAGAATTCTCCAAGCTCTGATCCAGCATACTTTCAAAGTCCATGTTTTCCATGTTTTCCATTACAAATAAAGCCTCCTTGATTAATCGGTCCGGCGTCGAGGCACCGGCCGTTATTCCAAT
>USHB01000037.1 GCA_900554395.1 uncultured Phascolarctobacterium sp. | reverse complement strand
ATTGACCGCAGTGAAACTATAGAAACAATTAATGGATTAGGTGACAACTACAAAAATGCTGCTGTTTCCAACAGCTATAACACCGGCGATGTGCTTGGTTATACCGGCGTTGGTGGTATTGCCGGCATGATGTATAACGGTGAAATTGCCGGTTCGTATAATAATGGGTATATACGTACTACTCGACAGATTAATGGTAAAATTGATTCACTTAATATGGGCGGCATAGTTGGCGATACAACAGAAGATTCTAACGCTGAAGCGTTGTTGTATGATGTTTACAACAAAGGGCAAATCGGTGATGAAACTTTTACCTATTATGGTCGACACGTTGGTGGCATTGTAGGCCGTCTTAGCGGAACGGTTGAAAAAGCTTATAATACGGGCGCTATCTATAATGGTTATAATGTTGTTGGCGGCATAGCCGGCTGGATGGCACAGGGTTCTATTAATAATGCTTTTAATACCGGGAATATTACTGTTGTTAATAATAATGAAAATTCAAGTCAGGTTGGCGGCATTGCAGGCGGAGTTGATAGAGCTTTTGGCGATATTGATATTACAAATGTTTATAATTTAGGAACACTTAGAAGTTTCCGTGTAGAAGGAAAAGGTAAGAATACTATTGGTGGAATTTTAGGTGAAAGTTTTGGTGTTACAAAAAATCATATATATGATACTGAGCCAGAAAAGAACGGATTAGCCAAAATTAAAAATGCCTACACAACAGGTAATATATATGCTGGAGGTTACCAATACACCGGAGATAAATCGGAATATAAGGATCGTATCGGTAGTATATATGCAAATGGTGATGGCATACAAGTAACAAACACTTATTATATTAAACCTGATCCTGCGCTGATTGACGAAAACAGTAAGCCAATTTTTACTGAGTTAGGAAATGGTAATGACTTTATAAGAGATAATTCCAACAAGGCTATTGAATTTAGTACTGAAGATGGTACAGACGATAAAGATAACAAAGATTCTTATAAATATGTAGATAACGATAACAAAGAACATTCTTTGTTTGAAGATGACGCTTGGCGTATTTATGACGGAACCACGCCTATTTTGAATGCTTTTATGCCTAATTCTAAAGACTATTTTGATAGTGTGGACACAACTTTTGAAGGAATAGGAAATATTCAATACGGCACTGCCTATGACCCATTACTTACTATTATTACTGCCAATGCAATAGGAATGGAAAATGGATTGAATTTTAACTGGCAGGATCTTGGCATTAACAATGATGCCGGTTTGGTTGTGTATGGTGCAGGGCTGACATTAGATGATTTTATAGCAACCGGTGGCACGGGTTATTTTACTGGGCTTATTTACAGCGATGGTGCTTTAACTATTAATTCTAATACAACTGGTAAATTGCATAATGATGATTATACAGTTGGAGATATATCTCTTGGCAGCGGAGCTGAATTATATGGCTCATCTGTTACGATTAATGCAGACGGCAAAGTAACAATTTATGGTGATGTAACGGCAACCGGCAATACTGCTAATGGTGCAACAAAAGATAATCTAACAGATACAATTAATGTTGCAAATCCTGGTAATATTACAATTACTGCCGGAGATGTAGATGTATATGGTCAGCTCACATCTGCTGAAAAAGGACAAGCTGTTTCTATTCCCGGCATTAATTCTATTGCAAAAGGATGGACGCCCGGAGATGTAAATGATCCGTACAAAGCAATGTCAGATTTGGGAAACCGTTTTGCATATACAACTGGTGCTTCTGCCGTTGATGGTAATATTACCATTAAGGCAAATGGCACTACTGATAAAGACGGAAATCTTATCAGCGGCGGTGATGTAAATCTTTATTTTGGTAATCAGGAGCAGGGACTCATTATAACCGGCGGCAATTTGAATGTTGAAGCAACTGGCGACGTTTATGTTGACAGTGACCTTGACATCGGAGGGGATTTAACCCTTACCAGCAACGGTGCAAATAGCGAGGTTGTTCTTGATCTTACCAATATCGGACAAGTACAGGCTAAAAATGGCACTGTTGATGATGCTGTAATTGGTTTGCATAATTTCATGCATCATTTTAGCGATACTGCTGGTGGTGGTGCACAAGCAGGTAATAAAACTATCTCCTTAAACTCTGCTTCTGGTGATAGCAAAATTACCGTTGATATGTGGGATTACGAAAATGATAAATTTGATTTAAAAAAATATGATGAAACAACTGCTGGCGGTCATACCTTTAGAGATGAATTAAATCATTTAAACTTAAAAGTTGATAAAACAGTAGTTGCAAACGATAACGTAAAAGATCACATCTATATTTGGGTAAGTGACGGCGAACAACTGCAAGGTATTAATAATACAGGTGCAGATGGTTTAGGCTTCAACTATGCTCTTAAAGGCGACATTAATGCTAGCCCTGTTGAAGATTATGTAGCTATCGGTACAGGCAGTGATACTGGCTTCACCGGCACCTTTGACGGGCGAGGCAACCGCATTATTGGGTTGAATGTTAGTGCAACTGATTCGGTAAATAATAATACTAACGCCGGTCTTTTCAGTACTGTTGGTACTGACGGCGTTGTTAAAGATGTTAACATTTACAGCGGTAACTTTACCGGCACTACTAACGCCGGTGCTGTTGCAGGCATCAACAACGGACGCATTGAAGGCGTTAAAACGTTTGGTAACACTGTAAAATCTAATGGCAATGCGGGCGGCATTGTTGGTGTAAATACCAGCGGCGAGTTTAGCAAGGTGGATAATACGACTGGCAGCACAAATGGCGGCAAATTAACCGGAGGCATTTATGACGTTGAAAGTACCGGCAGTGTTATTGCGGGAAGTAATTCTGCAAATGCAGGCGGTTTGGTTGGTACTAATGGTGGTGCACTTGGCAACAGCTTCAGTGATAGTGCCGTAACTGTTCAGACTGGCGTGTCTTTAGGTGCAAGTGCAGGCCTTGGCGGTGTTGTCGGCGTTAATAATGGCGATGTACAAATTGTTGACAGCCTTGGCGTAACTAACGGCGGCGATACCGGCAGCAGTGATATCGGCGGCATTATCGGTATCAATAACGGCAATATGTACAGTGGCTATAACGAAAGTATCGTCAGCGGCAAAAATAATGTAGGTGGTATCATCGGTGCCAATGCCGAAGGTAAAAAAGTTGAAAATGTTGTAAACGCAACAAGTGTTACAGGTAAAGATAAAGACGGTAAAAGCGAAAATGTTGGTGGCTTAATTGGCGTTAATAATGGTAATGTTACCAATGGGCGCAACAATGGTGAAATTACTGGTATAAACAATGTCGGCGGCTTGGTTGGCAACAATGCAAGTGCAGATTCTACTTTAACCAACCTTGTTAACGACAGCTCTGCCGAAATTGTAGGCGAAAATTACGTTGGCGGTATTGCTGGCAGTAATGCTGGTATTATTACCGCTCAGAATCAAGCTAATTTAATCAACCGCGGCAGCATTACCGGTCAAAATTATGTTGGCGGTGTAGCCGGTGAAAACATTGGTACTATTGAATATGTTAAAAATGATGTGTCCTTAAATGTTAAAGATCCTACAAAAGATGCTGCATATTTTGGTGGTGTAGCTGGTGTTAACGGGCGTGTTGATGATACTACTACTGATGAAAATGAATCTGCTCAAGGGAAAATTACCAGTGCTACAAATAAAGGCAATGTTATTGCAGCAAATGCAGATTATGTTGGCGGTATTGTTGGCTGGAATACTGTAAATGGTGTGCTTGATGGTATGGGCAATAGTAATGAAGGCCGTGTTGAAGGTGCTTCTTATGTGGGCGGTGTAGCAGGTAAAAATGATGCCGCTATTACAGGTACTGTTGATAATATGATTGGCATTGAAAATAACGGTGTAGTTATTGCGCATAACGGCGGTGCAGGCGGTATTTTTGGCGAAAATACCGGAGAAATTGAATACGCTGAATTAACTAATAATGGTATTGTTTCCGGTACTTATAATGCAGATAAAGTTGCCGGAACCGGTGGCATTTTTGGTGTAAACAGGGGTGATATCACTTATTCCAGTCTTAAAAATAATATTGGAGGACAGGTTATTGGCACGCAAAACGTTGGCGGTTTGATAGGTATCAACACCGGTAAAATTGCGGGCGGACGCGACGCTGCTGATAGCTACTACAAATATCAGATTTATAACAACGGTACCATTACTGCAAAAGGTAACGGTTCCAACATCGGCGGTCTTATTGGTGACAATCAAGGCAGCTTGAGCGCAGGCTACAACACCGGTGCAATCAACGCAGCAGGTAGTAAAAATGTTGGCGGCATTGCAGGCAGAAACAGCGGCACAATCAACCAGGTATTTAACACTGTAATGGTTAACCCGGCTGATGCTGGTCAAAAAGCCGAAATTAACGGCGGCACTAATGTTGGCGGTTTGGTTGGCAATAACAGCGGTACTTTAAGTAATGCTTATAACACAACTGATGTTGTAACAACTAATAATGGTGTTGTAGGTAATGCAGTAGGTAATAATACTGGTACAATTACTAATATCTATGCAAGTAATACAACTGGTAATTTAATTGGTGCTGGTTATAATAATGGCAAAGTTTATAATGCGTACAGTTTTGTAAGTGATGATAAGTCTGCAACTGGAGTTATTACTGGTGATGCTCAAAAAGATAGTGATAGCTATGAAGATTTTGACTTTGATATTAATGGCAGCGGTATTTGGAAAAATTATGACGGTTATAGCAATCCGCTGTTGAAAGTATTCTTGACAAAAGCATACTATGATTCGGCAACAGGACAGCTTGTTGGTGCAGCTGATGATTTTAAAGCTCATCAAAATGCTGAAGGCGGTTTAATTTTCCCGGGAGGGCTGAATAATTTATGGTCTATCCAAATTGGTTTTGGCAATGGCAATCCGAACTGGTTAGGGTATGATTTAGAAGGAATAACCTATATGCCAGATGAAAATTGGTATTACTTCTTGGATGACGCTCCGTTTGACCGCAACCGCGATTTCCGTGAACGCAAGGCAGAAGTAAACTTTGTGGATGGCGGCATGGAGATTTAAGCAGTATAATTTTTACAACTTAATAATTGCACCAGCCTGAATTTGGTTGGCAAACAAAAAAACAAAACGCCTGCGGAATTTTCCGCAGGCGTTTATGCGTTGTAATATTACAATTTGTCATTAAGAAACTTTAAAATGAAAACATTGCAGGCATTCTTACCATGCCCTATTGCCCATTTCCGGATGTCTGCCGGGTGAAAGGTGCAGGCGTTTGGCAAGTTCTACTGCTTCGTCAAGCGGCATATCGCTGATGCGCTCGCCTTTGCGTTCAAACACGCAGTGAGGGTTATCGCTGCCAACTTCGCCGCCGGGCAGGTAAATGTATTCTTCGTTATCGTTATCGGCAAGGATGAGCCCTGCCAAAAGTTCTTCTGCTAAAATTTTACTCATGGTTCACCTTAAAACATACGGCGTTTCCAGAACAAGTAGCCGATAAACGCTGCCAGTACCAGCGAGCCGCCGCCGATAATTAAAAAGCCGTATTCGCTTTCTGCCAGCGGCACAGGCACGTTCATGCCCCATAAGCCGCCGATGGTAGTGGGGATGGCCAGTATAATCGTTACGGATGCCAAAAATTTCATTACAAGGTTAAGGTTGTTGCTGATGATGGAGGCGAATACTTCCATCATGCTGTTTAAAATGTGGCTGTACATTTCAACCATTTCGATAGCTTGTTTGTATTCGATAATAACGTCTTCCAGTAAATCTTCGTCTTCCTCGTAAAGTTTAATGAGGTGCGCGCTCTGGTTGGTGGAGCGCAGGCGCAGCAGTTTTTCGGTTACAATATAGTTGCTGCGCAGGGATGTTGTGAAGTAAGTTAATGATTTCTGCAAATCAAGCATGTTGAACAGTTCGTTGTTTTCCATGGATTTGCGCAGATGCTGCTCTAATTCATCCGTGCGTTTGATGATGATGCGGATATATTTAAGGTACAGTGTTGCGGATTTATAAAGTATCTGGAACAGAAAGCGCGTCTTTTTAAAGGTGCTGAACATTTTATAATTATAGGAAGAAAAATCAGCAATAACGGCGTTGGGTTCCAGGCAGACGGTTACAATATAATCTGCCGATACGATAATGCCCAAAGGCAGGGTATCGTAATCTTTGTTGCTGCGCAGCACAGGAATGTCGATAAGGGTGAGTATCTGGTCGTCTTCTGTTTCGATACGCGATTTTTCCTCATCGTCAAGTGCGGCGCTGAGAAAATCCATTTGGATGCCTGTTGCTTCGGCAATTTCGTTCAGTTCTTCCGGCGAGGGACTGACGATATCAATCCAGCAACCTTTTTCAAGGCTGTCCAGCTCCAGTTCGTCGATGCCGTTTGCAGTGCTTTTCATTATTCTGTACATTGGCAGTCCCTCCCTTCTGTTTAGGTAAACACTTTACAACTTATAATTTATTCGGCAAAAAAAAGCAAAATCCTTGTTAAAGGTGCGGTTTAGTAAAATTTTTTACATATTTTTTATTTTTGCCGGCAGATGTTTTACTTTTCTTTAATACAAATTGTTGGTATAATATAAATAATTTTAGGGCAGGAGGGTAGTTTTGTAGTTTAGAGCGGATTTTTTGTAGAAAGGTAGTGCAGAAGGATGAACATTCAGTTAATTATTGTTGTTTTGTATATTGCGATGCTGTTCGCAATAAGTTTTTACGTTAAAAGCAGGGCGGATAAAGGCTCTGCGGAGTATTTGTTTGCCGGGCGCAAACTGGGGCCGGTGCTTATTGCCGTTAACATTACGGGGCTTGCTGTTGGTGCAGCTTCTACCGTAGGCGTTGCGGAAAACGCTTACAAGGTTGGCATGGCTGCTGGCTGGTACAACGCCGCGTGGAGTGCCGGCGCGATTATTATGGGGCTTGTTGCGGCAGGCAAGCTGCGGGCAATGAAGGTTTCCACCATTCCGGAATTTTTTGAAAAGTATTATGATACCAAAGGCCGTGTTATCAGTGCGGTTGGGCTTGTAATTATCATGTCCGTTATTACGGCGCTGCAATATCTTGCGGGCGGCGCTATTTTGGCTTCGCTGCTGCCGGAATATTTTGATTTTCACGGCGGCATGATTGTAAGCGCGGTTGTATTTATCGGCATTACGCTGATTGGCGGTTTGTGGTCGAGCGGTTTAAGCAATATCGTCAGCGTTATTTTAATTTATGTTGGCATTTTGTATTCGTGTGTTGCGGCGGTAAGCCATAACGGCGGCATGGATAACATTGCTGCGCAGCTTCCTGCCGGGCTCGACTGGTTTGACCCGTTTGCCGGGATTCCGCTGGCAGTAATTATCGGCTGGTTTATTGTTATGATTACGCAGGCCATTACGGCGCAGGGACCTGTACAGATTGCCTGCGGCGCGCGCGATGCCAAAACTGCGCGCAACGGCTTTATTCTGGGCGGTCTGTTAATTTTTCCGGTTGGCTTTTTATGCGCCCTTTTGGGCATTATCGGCAAGGTGCAGTTTCCGGAAATATCGGCAACTTTGGCGCTGCCGAAGGTTGTTATGGCGCTTGACCCTATTGCCAGCGGCACTACGCTTGCCGCGCTGTGGGCGGCCGATGTATCTACTGCCTGCACTATTTTGCTGGGCGCAGGCACACTGTTCAGCCAGGATATTTATAAACGCTTTATTAATCCGTCTGTTTCGGACGACCGTTTTGTTAAAGTTAACCGCCTGACGATTTTGGCGGTGGGCATTATTACGCTGTGGTTTGCGTTTAATGCGGCTGGCATTTTAAAAACAATGGTGGCAGGGCTTTCGATGACGACGGCGCTGACCTGCGTGTTTTTGTTTACGGTATTTGCACCGGGGCTGTGCCGCCGCAGCAGCGCGTTCTGGACTACTTTAGCCGGTCTTTTGGGGCTTGTTGTATGGGAGTTTGTACCGGCGCTGCACGTTTTGCAGCATGTAATTTATTTTGAATGGCTGCTGTGCATAGCAGTATTCCTGATTGTAGCAGTTGTTGATAAAACACCTATTAAACAGCCGGAAATGGTTGAGGAGGACTGATTATGGCAGAGCAGAAACTGACAAGCATTGAAATTGGACGTGCGGCGCTGCGCATTGCAGTTACCGAAAACCGCACCGAAGAACAGAAAATAAAACAGGAACTTGCTGCTAAAGGCATCCGCAGCACGGCGGTGGATTTTGGCGGCGAGTTTATGCCGAGCATTGTAAAAATTGTAGAGCGCGCAGTGGTTGCAGCACAGCGCCAGGGCATTGTTACAGAAACCCACGTTGGCGCGGGCGCTGTGGCGGGAGCGGCCCATGCGGCTTTGGAGCAGCTTGTGGCAAAAGCGGCAGGTTTTAATGTGGGCGGCAAAATTGGCATTGCCCGCAGCGGCGAGCATTTGTGCGTGGCTATTTATATGGCGGTGGGCGTACTTAACCTTGATGAATTATGCGTGGCGTTAGGGCACCGCTCATTAGCAAGTGAGGAATAAACAGCATTATGAATATTATTGATATTATCGGGCCGGTAATGATAGGCCCTTCAAGTTCCCATACGGCCGGAGCCGTAAGATTGGGGCTTTTGGCGGCAAGCATTTTGGGCGCGCCTCCGGTAAAGGCGCAGATTGACCTGCATGGCAGCTTTGCGCAGACTTACCGCGGGCACGGCACGGATGTAGCGCTTTTAGCCGGGCTGATGGGCTGGCTGCCGGATGATGCGCGCATACCACAGGCGCGTAAATATGCCGCTGAAGCAGGGCTTGCTTACAGCTTTGATAAAGTTAATTTAGGTGAACTGACGCATCCCAATACAGTGCGTTTTGTATTAGAAGATGCAGACCAGGGACGCTGCGAGGTTATAGGCTCATCTGTCGGCGGCGGGCAGGTTAAGGTATCGGCCATTGACGGCAACGAAGTGGAACTTAACGGCAAACTGCCTGCACTGCTTGTTACGCATACCGATAAACCGGGCGTAATTGCACTGGTGAGCAGCACTCTTGCCAGCGCGAGTGTAAACATTGCCACCATGCGCGTGTTCCGCACCAATAAAGGCGGCACGGCAACAATGGTGCTTGAATGTGACCAGAAAGTGCAGCCTGCCATTGTACAGCTGTTGGCATCTTTGCCGCCTATTGACAGTGTGCGTTTTGTAGACAGCGTGCTTTGAGGTGAATAATGGCTAACGATAAAATTTCTTTAAACGCTTTAATTAATGAAGCGAAAAGCAAAAATATAAGTTTTAACCAACTGGTGCTGCCCATAAGCGCAGCAGATTTGGAAATTACGGAAGCTGAACTGCTTGCCAAAATGGCGGAAATGTTTAAGGTAATGGAAGATTCTGCGGCCTATGGGCTGACAGGAGTACGCTCGCACAGCGGACTTACCGGCGGCAGCGCCAAAAAACTGGCGCAGGCAGCAGCGCAGCCCGGTTTTAACAAATTGCTTGGCGAACTTGCGACAGATGCCGTAACTTATGCACTGGCTGTTAGTGAATGCAACGCTGCTATGGGCAGAATTGTAGCGGCACCGACGGCAGGCGCGGCAGGTGTACTGCCCGGAGTTTTACTGGCGCTTAAAAAACGCTGCGGCTTGACGGAAGATACCCTTGCACGGGCACTGGTTGTAGCTGGCAGCATTGGGCTTGTAATTGCCGGGAGAGCCTCGCTTGCAGGTGCTGTTGGCGGCTGCCAGGCAGAATGCGGCAGTGCTGCGGCAATGGCGGCAGGTGCGGCGGTAGATGCGCTTGGCGGAACGCCTGAACAGGTTGGAGATGCCGTAAGCATCGTGTTTAAAAATATGCTGGGGCTTGTTTGCGACCCGGTGGCAGGGCTTGTAGAAGTTCCCTGCATTAAACGCAACGGCGGTGCAGCAGTGCAGGCGCTTTTGGCAGCGCAGCTTGCACTGGCCGGTGTAGGCAGCTTTATTCCGGCGGATGAAGCTATTGACGCTATGAAATGGGTGGGCGATTCGATGCCATGCGCGCTGCGCGAAACGGCAGGCGGCGGACTTGCACAGACACCTTCCGCATTGGCGTGGGCGCAGGAATATTTTCCACGCCAGTAATATAAAAAGTTTTTGTAAAATTTTATATTAAGATTTTAGCAAAAGATATTGACATAAGCAGCATGCTATGATAGAATAACATTCGTCGCCAAGCGTATGCTTGACAAGATGGTGGCTGTGGTGAAGCGGTTAACACGGCGGATTGTGGCTCCGTTACGCGTGGGTTCGATCCCCACCAGTCACCCCATATTGGGGCGTAGCCAAGTCGGTAAGGCACGGGACTTTGACTCCCGCATGCGTTGGTTCGAGTCCAGCCGCCCCAGCCAAACAAAGTGATCCACTAGCTCAGTCGGTAGAGCACCTGACTTTTAATCAGGGTGT
>USHB01000036.1 GCA_900554395.1 uncultured Phascolarctobacterium sp. | reverse complement strand
AATATTTAATAGCACGTTTGTTTGTGATAATGCTTAATACTTTTTTCTCTTTAAAATTTGTTCCTAATATATCATATTCGTGCTCTAAAATATATAAACTCTTTATTTTTTTCTTTTTATAATATTTATATTTCAAACTTTTATTAAATTTATAATCTTTATGCTTTGAAAACAATACGCTTATTTTTCTCTTCATTTTTACTTCTCCAGCAACACCCTTGCCTGTTTTTGCACAAATTGTTCCATTAACTTCAGACGTTTATCAGGCAGGTTGTAACGCGGATGCTTTATAAATTTAAAATCAAGCAAATGGCGCAAACTTTCACGAAGTTCCGGTGTCAGAGCTTTTTTGGCAGTACCGGTAAAATCATCATAAGTACAAGGCATAAGCGTTGCGGCATATGCTTCAAGCGCTGCAAAGTTCTCCAAATCATCACGTCCGGCATAATTAAACAACGCGTTGCCGTGGTCAAACAGCGGTGCAGGCGCAGCAATTTTGTTGGTTTCGTTATCTACCAAAAAACCAAAATTGCCAAAGTGGCGGTCGGTGTTAAAAACAACAGCATCAAAAACAAGCATAGCCTTCAGTGCATTAACGTATTCTTCGCCAAGCTGCGAATAATATTCACGTACCGCTTCCATACCGCCTGCTGCTACCACTCTGCCTATTGGCAAATAAGAATACTCTTTGCTTGTAAACAAATCGCAAACGGAGCAAAGTTCGCCTTTCCATCTTGAAAGGTTATAGCTTATGGCGTTAACGCCCATTGCTGCTGCAATCTGCGCAGCGTAATATTCGGAATACGGTTCGCAGCCTGTGTTGCTTGCGCCGCTCGTTCCACCTTTGTATAAACGTATTTTGCCGTCAACCCTGCGCCAGCATTTAGGCAGCATACCATTTGTTGTAAATTCCGGACAGGAAGCCAGCGATGTACGCACGCTGCTGCCATAACCAGTAAAAGCAATCAGCGCTAAAAGCTGGCTAAAACGGTTATCATACAAATTATATTTTTCAAAAGTTCCGGCGAAGCCTTCTTCCACTACCCAATAGCAGTCGTTTAAAGATAAACCTTTGGAAACTTTAATAATGTTCATAGGGCGGTTAATGTGCAGTCCACATTTGCTTAAAAAATTATTTACATAAGCACGGTTTTTAGGAATTGTGCGCTGCTTAAGCCATTTGGCAATGCCCGCACCGTTAAGCTCCATGCCCAGCGGCAGCAAATAGCGGCTATCATCATTAACCCACAAAATTTTAATTTCAGGAGTTGCCGAATCTTCTGTTGCACTAAAACGCAGAAGCGTTGTATTAAAATGTTTTAATTCGTAATTCATGGCAGCCTCCTGATAATTTATTTAACTTGATTTCGTATACATTTTCAACTTCAAGTATAGTATATCACAAAAAACAGGCATAAAAAAAGCGCAGCTCTTAACTGCGCTTTTTGTTTTAAACTATCTTAAACAATTTTTTCGCCATGGTATTCTTCGCCGCCGCCATCGGGAAGTTCGTTGTAACGGCGGGTCCAGAGGTTTTCGTATTTAACTGCCTGCGCATGGGTAGCGTCGGTGTTTTCCGGCAGTTGTTTAATAACTTTGGCAGGCACGCCTGCAACAAGGGAATACGGCGGCACAATGGTGTTTTTGGTTACAACGGCGCCTGCTGCAACAATAGAGCCTTTGCCGATTACTGCGCCGTCAAGAACGGTGGAGTGCATGCCGATAAGCACATGGTCTTCTACGGTGCAGGCATGTAAAAGCGCGCAGTGGCCAACGGTTACATAATCGCCCAGAATGCAGGGATGCGTATCGGAAACGTGCAGCACGCTGTTATCCTGCACGTTGGTGTATCTGCCAACTTTAATTTCGTTAACGTCGCCGCGGATGGTTACGTTATACCATACGCTGCTGAATTCTTTCAGTTCTGCCTTGCCGATAACTACTGCGGTTTCGGCAACAAAAGCTTTCGGGTCAATTTTAGGGGTATTGCCTTCAAATTTTTTAATAAGCATGTAAGATTCCTCCTTTTTGCTGCTTACAATTTAATTGTATATTGTATACAAAATTTGTCAAGGCATTTACAAAGATTTCATCATTTAATTAACGAAACCTTTTTAAAAATGCCAAAAAATATACGTTTTATGCCCTTGCCAGATTACGCACTTTGGTTAAATAGGTATAAATGCCGGCGCAAACCAAAATAAAACCGGTTAAAACAAGTATCAGCCTTGTAGGCAAAAAGCCGCCCAAAAAACCGCCCAAAAGCGGGCCAACCACGCCGCCGAACTGCTGCGCGCTGGTTACAAGCCCAAAAGCCTTGCCACGCACGGAAGGGTCGGTAACTTCAACCAGGCGGGCGTTAATGTTAGGCACAGCTCCCGCCAAAAACAAGCCGTAAATAAAAGTTACAACGGCATACTGCCAGATGTTGCCTACAAAAAACTGGCACATATTAGCCGCGCCCGCGCAGATAAATACCAAAAACAGCGTTTTGGTATAGCCGCGTTTCTGCCCGCGGCTGCCCCAGTAAGGACCGGCCACAATGCCCGCAATGCCTGCCAGCGAGAAGATAATGCCCGCCGTTTTTACAACGTCGTCATTAACAACGCCGCCCAAAAGGTACGATACATACATGGTAATCAAAGGCTGCACAATCATTACGCAAACCTGCACCAAAAAGAACATGCTCATAACAAACAGCAGCCCTTTATTTTGCAGCGAGGCTTTTAAATCTGCCCAAACGTGAATAACTTTGCCTTCTCCCTTTTCGTGTTCAACATCGCGCACAAACGCTATAACCATAATAGTTGCTATAAACAGCGCCACAGCCGCAATGTAAAACGACATGCGCATACCGAACCACGCGCTTACATAGCCGCCAAGCATCGGCCCCAAAATACTGCCGGAGGCAACCGCCGTCTGCATAAGCCCCATGCCCCAGCCCATTTTAACGGCCGGCAGGGTGGATGAAACAAGCGACAGCGAAGCAGGCACAAAGCCGCTGACAAGGCCCGCAATAAGGCGCACAACAAAAAGCTGTTCCGGCGTCTGGCACATACCCATCAGCGCATAAGTAACGGCCAGCCCAAAACCTGCGCGTATCGCCATCAGCCGCTGGCCGATTCTGTCGGCATGGGCGCCCCAGTAAGGCGCCATAATGGCCGCCGTAAAAAAGGTAATGGAATAAATAAGCCCCGTCCACGAATTAACGTCGCCTTGCTCTACGCCCAAATGCTGCAAAAGGTATACCGGCAAAAACGGCACGCACATAGTGTAGCTGGCGCAGGTAAAAAACACGCATACCCACAGCACATACAGGTTCAGTTTCCAGTGCAGCTTGCCGTTCCCGCGGTCCTCAAAAATATTCATATATATCATCTCCGCACGATTATATCCTTAATTAACATTTTAACATATTTTAAATATTTATTGTGACATTTGTGCAAATTCATTGCTTGCAGCCGCTTCTTGCGGCGCAGCGGCGGATATTGTATAATTAATTTATTACATTATTATAAGGATGTGTAACCGTGAAAGGATTTAAAAAACAGGAACTGGAAGAACAGGGTTTCATGGGCAGGCTGTTCGGCTCCAAGCCGCAGCAGAACGCCTTTGCCGAAATAAATAATATTTTAACCGATGCCCAGAGCGCGCAGGAACTTACCAAAGAAGCGGCAGACACCATTTTAAAAAAATGGGGCGCTAAATTCAGCGATGCCAATATGGACCAGCGCAGCGCCATTTACCGCAAAGTTGCCGATAACGCCTTTACCTATGCCAAAGGCAAGGACGATGCGCTCTTATCCGACCGCGCCCACATGGCAGCCATTTTGCAGATTCCCGATAATTTATGCCGCCTGGCGGATAACGGCGCCAAAAAATCGGCGTATTTTTCCCGCTGCCGCAATATCATAACCGGCGAAGAAACTTTAAGCATTGCAGCCATCAACGAACTGTTCGGCTACGATTACGAAGACGGTTTTGATTACCGCAAGCAGGTTTTTAACGATTATTTCAACGGCGAGTTTGACCGCATTGCCGAAGCCAAACGCTTTACGCCGGAAGATGAGCAGCGCCTGCGCGATATGTGCGCCAAACTTGATATTCCCTACGAATTTAAAGCCAACATCGACAACGCGCTTACCAAATACCGCTATTTGTGGAATGCGGAAAACGCGCCGCTCGGCAATGTTAAAGTAGATTTTCCGCTGGAAGAAGGCGAAATCTGCCACGCGGCAGGACAGGCTTATTTGTGCGAAGTTAAAACCGTCGCCAAAGAAGACAACTACTACCAGCTTACCCGCAAACTGCGTATCGACGAAACCATCTCCTTTAAAGGCGAGCATATCGAACACCCGCAGATTATGGAAGAAACCGCCGTTATTACCGATACGGGCTTCCTGTTTTTAACCAACAACCGCGTAATTTATTTAAGCAAAAAACTGGCAAAACAAATCCGCCTGGATGATTTAAAAACGGCAGACCTTTCTACCAATATTATTTACCTGCATCCCAATGAAGGTGAAAGCCTCTCCTTTAAAATGCAGGACGATGCTGCCGAAGTGCTGTTTGCCATTTTGCGCCGCATTTTAACCGACAGGAACAAAAAATGAAGGACTTAATCCGTTTTGCCAAAGCAGATGATGCCTGCCGCATTTTAGAAATTTACGCGCCGTATATTACTGATACCGTCATTTCCTTTGAATATGACGTGCCAACAATGGAGGATTTTTCCGCCCGCGTTGAAGAAATACGCAGCCGCTACCCCTACCTTGTTTACGAACGGGACGGGCTTGTTATAGGCTACGCTTACGCATCGGCATACAGCAGCCGCGCGGCATATAACTACACCGTTGACCTTTCCGTTTATGTAGATGCCGCCTGCTGCGGGCAGAATATCGGCGAGTGCCTGTATGCGGCAATGTTTGATATTTTGGCAAAGCAGGGCTTTTACAGTGCCTATGCCTGCATTACCGCCACCAACCAAAACAGCCTTAAATTTCACCGCCGCATGGGCTTTACAGATGCCGGCACGCATCCGGTTGCAGGTTTTAAACATGGCAAATGGCTGGACGTTTGCTGGTACGTTAAGCATTTTAAGCCCCACACCGGCGCACCGCTGCCGTTAAAACCCATTTCCGCCTTTGCGGATAAAGATTTATTGCAGCCGCCCTATAAACCGAATAAATAATTTACCGCCGGGTAAACGCCTTGTACAGTTCCGTTAGGCCTTAGAAGGAACAGTACCGGGCGTTTTTATTTTATGAACCACTTATTTAAGGAGGATTTTATGAACACCTTTACCTATAAGGATTTATACGAAGAAAACAGCAGAAAAGTTTTGGAAGTGAATATTCTGCTGGAAAAATACTGCAATTTCGACTGCATTTTCTGCCCCATAGGGCGTTCCCGCAACCATGCGGATGCAGTTGTTGATTTTGGCGGCATCAGCAGCGCCCTTGCGGAACTTGGCAATAAAATTGATGCGCTTAAACCGGATTTGGTTTTTATTAACTCCAAAGGCGAAGCACTGCTGCACAGCGGCTTAAAACAGGTTATTGATTTTATTCACAACAGGGGCTGCGCGGTGCGTCTGCTTTCCAACGGCTACCTTTTGGGCAGAAGCGAATATGCCGCGCTTGCCAATTTATGCGAAGAATGTATCGGTGAAATTAAAACCGTTGCCGAAGAAGATTTTCAAAAAGTGCAGCGCCCGCTGCCCGGCTATACCCTGCGGCAATACACAGAAGGCATGGCGCAGTTTAAAAAGCAGTATTCCGGGCATTTCATTTTTGAAGTCAGCATCATCAAAAAATATACCGATAGCGACGAAGCCATTGCCAGATTGCAGCAGATTATCAATGCCATCAGTCCGGATGAGCTCAGAGTTGTGGACATCGGCGATGAGCGTTTTATGAAAGTGCTTGGCGTAACGCCCGAGCGTCTGGCAGAAGTACAAAATACACTGCACATATAAAAAACCGGGAGCTGAAACTCCCGGTTTTTTATTAATATGCCATCAACAATCCATTTTTGGCACGGCCTGTTTTAAAAAGCAAAAATTTATTTTCTGCAGCCTTTGCATTTATCAAGATACTCGCCAACGATTTTTACAGCGCAGTAATCGCCACACATCGAGCAGGCTTCGTCATCTTCCTTGTTCTTTTTGGCACGGTACGCCTGTGCTTTAACAGGGTCAATGGCAAGTTCAATCTGTTTTTGCCAGTCAAGGTTTTTGCGTGCTTTGGCCATTTCCAAATCCCACGCTACGGCTTTGGGCAAACCTTTGGCAATATCTGCCGCATGGCCCGCAATGCGCGCTGCAATTACGCCCTCACGCACATCGTCGATATCGGGCAGCCCCAAATGTTCGGCAGGCGTTACATAGCACAAAAAGTCTGCGCCGCTTACCGCCGCCAAAGTGCCGCCAATAGCAGAAGTAATATGGTCATACCCCGGTGCAACGTCCGTTACCAAAGGCCCCAGCACATAAAACGGCGCGCCGTGG
Organism: uncultured Phascolarctobacterium sp.; assembly: GCA_900554395.1. GTDB lineage: Bacteria > Bacillota > Negativicutes > Acidaminococcales > Acidaminococcaceae > Fusicatenibacter_A. Next base: position 3,932 of record USHB01000036.1, on the reverse strand, counting down.
CAGATGCGTTTTTGCAGCTGCATATTGGCTGCAATCTGGTTATAAGGCACATGTCCCGGACCTTCTACCATTACCTGCACGCCTTTTTCCCACGCGCGCTGCGTAAGTTCGCCTAAATTTAAAAGTTCCTGCAGCTGTGCGCGGTCGCTGGCATCGGCAAGGCAGCCCGGGCGCAGCCCGTCGCCCAAACTGATGGTAACATCATATTCGGCGCAAATATCCAGAATTTCATCATAATATTCGTAAAGCGGGTTTTCCAGCCCGTTGTGCAGCATCCAGCCGGTAATAAAGCTGCCGCCGCGGCTTACAACGTCCATCACGCGCCCTTCGCCGGTCAGCATATCCAGCACTTTTTTGTTAATGCCGCAGTGTATAGTCATAAAATCTGCGCCGTCTTTCGCCTGCTGACGGATAACGTCAAACAAATCTTCTTTGGTCATTTCCACAACTGCGCCGCGTTTTTTAATGGTTTCCACGGTTGCCTGGTAAATAGGAACCGTGCCTACCATTACCGTGCTCGCGCCGATGATGGCTCTGCGGGAAGCATCAATATTATCGCCCGTGGATAAATCCATAACGCTGTCTGCGCCGGCTTCGATGGCGGCACGCAGTTTTTCAAGTTCCGGCTCCGGGTCGGGATAGCTGCTGGAAGTGCCGATATTGGCGTTAACCTTAACGCTCAGCCCCTGCCCCACGCCGCGCGGAGTTACATTTTTATGGTTTATGTTCATCGGTATGGCGATAGTGCCTTCCGCCACGCCCTTGCGGATAAATTCTTCCGTAACGCCTTCGTAAGCGGCTACCTGTTTCATGGCTTCAGTAACAATGCCCTGACGGGCAAGCTGCATTTGTGTTGCCAAAAAATCACATCCTTTGCTGTTAATGCTTTTATTATAACCTAAAAGCGCCAAACACTCTACCGCTTTTGCAGATTTTTCAAAATTAGTTTTTATCAGCATTTAATAATTATTTTTAATTTTTCACAGAAAATCCCTTCCATTACAGCATTTTAGTGTTATAATAAAGGCAAATAAACAAACAGGAGGCGATTACATGTCACGCTTTACTTTACCACGCGATATTTACTACGGGCCCGGTGCCCTGGAAGAATTAAAGGTTTTACAAGGGCATAAAAAAGCCATGATTTTCACCGGCGGCAGTTCCATGCGCCGCGGCGGCTTTTTACAGAAAACCGAGGAGGTTCTGAAAGCCGCAGGACTTGAAACCGCCGTTTTTGAAGGCATCGAACCCGACCCTTCCATAGAAACCGTTATGAAAGGCGCAGAAGCAATGCGCGCCTTTGAACCGGACGTTATCGTAGCTATCGGCGGCGGCTCCCCTATCGACGCAGCCAAAGCCATGTGGGTATTTTACGAACACCCCGAAAAAACCTTTGAAGATATTAAAACTCCGTTTACCATGCCGAAACTGCGCAACAAGGCAATTTTCGTAGCCATTCCCTCTACCAGCGGCACCGCTTCGGAAGTTACTGCCTTTTCGGTTATCACCGATTACGCAACCGGCATTAAATATCCGCTGGCCGATTTTGAAATTACGCCGGATATTGCCGTGCTTGACACCGATATTCCGCTGACCATGCCGCCCAAACTTACGGCTCACACCGGCATGGACGCCCTTACGCACGCCATTGAAGCCTATGTTGCCACTGCGCGCAGCGATTTTTCGGATGCTCTGGCATTAAAAGCCATCGGCGATATTTTCGACAGCCTTATTGACAGCTACCACGGCGATAAAGAAGCACGCGGCAAAATGCACATTGCCCAGTGCCTCGCAGGCATGGCGTTCAGCAACGCGCTTTTGGGCATTGCCCACAGCCTGGCTCATAAAACCGGCGCTGTCTTCCACATTCCGCACGGCTGCTGCAATGCAATACTTCTTCCGTCCGTTATCCAGTACAATTCTCGCGTATGCATGAACCGCTATGCAGCCATTGCACGCTATCTGGGCCTGCCCGGCGCAACCGATAAACAGCTTACCGATTCGCTCGTTAAAGCCATTATGGCAATGAACAAAGAGCTGAACATTGCTCAGACCTACAAAGATAACGGCGTAAGCGAAGAACTGTTTAAAGAACACGCCGATGCCATTGCCCACAACGCAGTGCTTGACCCCTGCACGCTTTCCAACCCGCGCCCGATTGATGACACTGCCATGAAAGAAGTGCTTGCCTGCGCTTATTACGGCAAACCGGTAACCTTCTGATTAACCATCTTTTAAACTAAAACCGCTGCTTTAACCGGCAGCGGTTTTTTAATTGATGTTTATTTCCTCCAGTACCGTTTCCACACGGCAGACAGCAAATTTTTCGAGCTGCTCAGTAAAATACTGCAGTTCTTCAAAACTGTGAAAGTACATATCGGCAATATAAGCGCCGGTACCGGTAATTTTATAACAGTGAATAACCGGATAACCGCTTTTGCGTATCAGGCGTATAAACTCCTCACGCCCGCCGAATTTAACATCCGCATGCAGAAGTGCATGAATTTTATAACCGTACATCGGGCAGTTCATGCTGAAAGTATAATGGCGGATAAAACCAAGCGATTCCAGGCGCTCTACTCTGTTTTTTACAGCCTGCCCGGTTAAGTGTACCTTGACGCCAAGTTCTTTCATCGAAATGCGCCCATCAAGAGATAAAATACGCAGTATTTCATGGTCTGTTGCATCAAGCGAAGCCTCTTTGTCAGCCATAGCAAACGCTCCTTTCTGTAAAAGCTATGTTTATTATACCATTACCGTTTCTTTACCGTCCGCAAAACTTGATTTTATCAAGTCCTTTACAGTTAAAAACTTTATTTTGGCACTGTCTGCACAGCGGCAAATTTTATATAATTTGTTCCGGAAAATTATTACAGGAGGATTAGCCTATGTTAAAAAAGACTTTAACCCGACTCTTAGCTTCAGCCCTGCTTATTTGCGGGCTTGCCGTTATGCCCTGTGCAGCAGATGCCGCCGCGCAGAACTCAGTTTCGCTTGAATACCAGCATGTGCGCAATGCAACTGCCAAAATAACCTACGGCGGCAAAACCTTTCTGGTAGACCCGTTTCTCGCGCCTAAAGGCGCTTACCCCGGTTTTTACACCTCGCTTGACCGCCCGAACCTGCGTATTCCCGCCATTGATATGGCAGAACCGGCTGAAAAAGTCATTGAAGGCATTGATGCCGTTATTGTAACCCATACCCATCTTGACCACTGGGACCCGGAAGCACAAATGATTCTGCCGAAAAACCTGCCCTTGTTTGTACAGGATTCCGGTGATGCACGCCTTATCCGCAGCCAGGGCTTTACCGATGTGCGCGTGGTAGGTGTAAACACTCCGTTTGACGGTATCACTATTACCAAAACCAACGGCCAGCATGGCACAGATACCATGTACTCGCACACTGACGTTGCCGAAATTTTGGGCGATGCCATGGGCTTTGTACTGCAAAAGCAGGGGCTTAAAACCGTTTACTTTGCCGGCGATACTAACTGGAACGCCTGCGTAGAACACGCTATTAAAAAATTCCAGCCGGACGTTATCGTTTTAAACACCGGCTATGCCCGCATTAAATGGCCCGATGGAGAAGTTTTTGACGGCAGCCTCATCATGGGCACTGAAGATGTGCTGCGCGCTTACAATGCTGCTCCAAAGGCAGAGATTATTGCCGTCCACATGGATGCGGTAAACCACACCATGGTTAGCAGCGACGATTTGCGCCAATATGTTAAAGCCCAAAATATCACCTGCCGCGTTGCCATTCCCCGCGAAGGTGAAACGCTTGAATATTGAGCCATAAATTCCCTTACACCCACATAAACAGCCAATAGTAAAAATAATTAACCATGCCGGAAAAAATTTTTTATGGCGGCAGTTAATTTTTTACAAGCATTTACGTTTATGTGGGTGTAAGTTTCTTTTCTTTTCTCT
>USHB01000035.1 GCA_900554395.1 uncultured Phascolarctobacterium sp. | reverse complement strand
ATTAAGGCAAAGACTGGCGCAGAAAGAAATTCTGGTGCTGCCCGGGGTGTATGATGCGCTTACAGCCAAAATAGCCGTAAGCGAAGGCTTTGACGGCGTTGTAATGGGTGGCTATGCAGTAGCTGCTTCCCGCCTTGGCGAGCCTGATGTCGGCTATCTTTCAATGACGGAGATGCGTGATGCTGTACGCACTATTGCCCGTGCAGTTGATGTGCCCGTTGTTACAGATGGCGACACAGGTTACGGCAACGCACTCAGCGCAAGGCGCACCTTGCAGGAATACGAATGGGCAGGCGCGGCAGCCGTGCTGTTTGAAGACCAGGTATGGCCTAAACGCTGCGGGCATATGGCAGGCAAACAGGTTGTTGATGCAGCAGAACACGCAAAAAAAATCCGCGCGGCAGCGGATGGCAAGCTGAAAGAAAGTACGCTGTTAATTGCCCGTACAGATGCCAGAGCCGTGCTTGGGCTGGATGCAGCCATTGAACGCGGCAAGTTGTATCTGGATAGTGGCGCGGAGGCGTTGTTTATTGAAGCTCCGCAAAGTGTGGAGGAGCTTGAAAAAATTGGTAAAAGTTTTCCGGATACGATTTTGATTGCCAACATGATTGAAGGCGGCAAAACGCCGGAACTGACGGCAAAGGATTTGGAAAATTTAGGTTTTGACATTGTATTCTGGCCCTGCACTGCGTTGTACACCATTACGCGTGCGTTCCGCGATGTAATGCGGACATTGCGAAAAGAAGGCACAACGTTAAGCTGTGATAAGCAAATGCTGCATTTTACAGAGTTTAACAGCTTTATAGGGCTTGATGAATACGATGAATTAGATAAAAAATATAAATAAGGGAAAGGATGTTTTACTATGAAGATGTTTAAAAAATTAACGGCAGCCGCTTTAATTGCGGCACTGGCATTGGTTGCAGGCTGCGGCGGCAGCGGCGGAGAAAAATCTGCTGAAGGCAGCAAGGTTACTTTAAAAATGGCAACGGCTTTGCCTTCCAGCCATCCGCTTGTAAAAGGTATGGAAAGTTTTAAGGCTAAAGTTGCCGAAAAATCTAAAGGCAGTGTGGATGTTGTCATTTATCCTGCCGGGCAGCTTTACAACGATAAGAATATGAATGACGCCATTATCAGCGGCGGCATTGATTTGGGTTTGAATTCCGTTGGACGCTGGGCAAGCATTGTACCTGCCATGGATGTATTTGACGTACCGTTTTTGTTTCCCGATTACGAAAAGGTAGATAAGGCCATTGACGGCGGACTGGGCGACAAGCTGAGCAGCGAACTTTTGAAAAAAGGAGTGCGCCCGCTTATTTGGGCTGACTATGGTTTTGTGCAGTTTGCCAACAATCTGCGTGAAGTAAAAACACCTGCTGATTTTGCCGGTTTAAAAATCCGCGGTTACAGCAAATATTCTTCCGAAACCATTAAAGCTTTGGGCGCTTCTTCCGCTACCATGGGCGCAAGCGAAGTTTACATGGCCATTCAGCGCGGTACGATTGACGGGCAGAGCAGCGGCACTACCGCTATGCGCGACCGCAAAATGTACGAAGTACACAAATATTTAACAGTTACCAACCACGCTTCTCCGGAATTTATTTTGGCAATGAACGAAAAAGTTTATGCTAAATTAAGCGATGAACAGAAAAAAGCCTTGAACGATGCAGCAAACGAAGTACGCGATGACCTGCGCAAGAACGCAAAAGCAGAGGATTTGCAGGCACTTGAGGATTTGAAAAAAGCAGGCATGCAGGTTTATGTGGTGCCTGAAAATGAAATCGGTGCATGGCAGGAAGCTACCAAAGGCGTATGGGATTTGTTTGTTAAGGAAAACGGCGCTCTTGGACAGGAACTTATCGACATCTGCACCAAAGCGTAAGGCTTAAGCTGACAGGAATGAGAGTGGTATTGTGAAAGAGTTTCTCAAAGTTTATGACAGGTTTGTCGCGCTGCTGACAAATATAGCGGGTGTAGTGGCAGGCTTTTTGATATTACTGGTCGGTTTTATGATTGTGTATGAAATCGTAGCTAGAAATATTTTTGATTCGCCGACCGAGTGGGTTATGGAAATTTCTACCTACTGCATAATTATTGCTGGCTTTTTGGGTATGGGCGTGGCTTACGCCGGCCAAAAACATATCCATGTAGATATTCTGCTGGTGCATTTATCAGCCAAAACGCGCTGCTATATTGAAGTTTTGACTTCACTTGCAGGCATTTATTTCAGTTATCTTTTTACGGTAGAAGCGTGGAAAATGATGCAGCTTTCTATCGAATTTAACAACTGCGCGCCTACAACTTTAAGCACGCCGCTGTGGATTCCGCAGTCTGCGCTGCCGGCAGGCATGTTTATACTGCTTTTGCAGATTATCGGCACACTGCTGCATGATATTGAAAAAATAAAAAGCAATAATTTTCAAGAGGGGGTAAATTAAAATGCTGGCAATGTTTACTATCCTCTTACTGGTACTTTTGTTTTCCGGTTTGCCCGTTGCCTTTGCGCTTGGCGTATCGGGCATAGTAGGCATGGTATTGTTCCTCGGCGGCGAAGGGGCGCTGGCTCAGCTGCCGATTATCGGCTATAAATCGCTGGACGATTTTGTTTTAACCGCAGTGCCGATGTATATTTTAATGAGCCAGATTTTGCTGACCGGTAAAGTCGGCAACGATTTGTTTGAACTTGCCAATAAATGGCTGCGCCACCTGCCCGGCGGGCTTGGCGTGGCAACTGTAATAGCCTGTGCTATTTTTGCGGCCATTACCGGTTCATCCGTAGCCTGTGCAGTTACTATCGGTTCCATTGCGATACCGGAGATGCTTGCGCGCGGATACAGCCGCCATTTGGTGCTTGGCACTGTGGCGGCGGGCGGTACGCTCGGCATTTTAATACCGCCTTCCATACCGATGATTTTGTATGGTGCCATTACCGATGAATCCATCGGCAAACTGTTTATGTCCGGCGTTGTGCCAGGCGTAGTGCTGACACTTATGTTCATCAGCATTGTTGTATATAGTTCGCGCAATCTGCCAATGCAGGAAGCTGCAAGCTGGAGTGAACGCATAGCGGCATTGAAAAAATCGTTTTGGGGCTTAATGCTGCCTGTTATCGTTGTCGGAGGCATTTATACAGGTTACTTTACGCCTACCGAAGCAGCAGGTGTTGGCACGGTATACAGCCTGTTCATTACGTTTTTTGTGTACCGCACATTAACAATAAAAGATTTGCCGGAAATTTTGCGTGATACCATTCAGACAAGCTGCATGATTTTTGCCATTATGATAGGCGCCAGCCTGTTTGGCTTTGTGCTGACAATTTTAAACGCGCCGCAGGCACTGACGGAATATGTAGCAGGGCTTGATATGGGGCGTTGGGCAGTATTTATTGCTATTAACATTTTACTACTGTTTTTGGGCTGCATATTGGAATCCATTTCCATTATCTTTATTACGCTGCCGATTTTGTTCCCTCTGATTATGCGCTTAGGTTTCGACCCAATCTGGTTCAACGTAGTAATGCTGCTGAACCTTGAACTGGCGCTGATTACCCCGCCTGTCGGCATGAACCTGTTTGTATTGCAGGGCATCAGCCCGGACAGCAAAATGACGGATATTATCAAAGGCGTTGTGCCTTTCGGCATTGCCATGGCACTGGAAATTTTAGTGCTTTGCTTCTTCCCGGAAATTGCTACATGGCTGCCAGGTGTGCTTAAATAACAGCCAAATAAAAATTTAAAATTCGCTTATGCGGATATAAAAAATGCACTGCGCTTTGCTTACAAAAAATGTTAGCTTACGCAGTGCGTTTTGTTTTTATTTTGATTTTGGGCAAAGTGTTATCAAAACATTAATTTATTGTTTGATAAATTGGAAGTTGTATTTATATCTCACAAGCATCGGCAAGTGAAAGATTACTTATAATGTCTTAGTAAAACAGATAATCCTATTTGCTTCAATGAAATTCATAGCTTTATGAAAATAGAAACTGTTTATATTATCTATTTCACAATCGCTGGCAAATTCATGGCAGCCACTTTCTTTAGCCCAGGTTTCACACTCGGCTAATAATTCTTTGGCATATCCTTTGCTACGATAACCTTCCTTTACGAAAATCCCCTCTAAATATCCAACCGGGGAGGTGTTTGTTCCCTCTACATAATCATATCTTAATTGACATTGTGCAAAACCGACAGGCAAATCCTTTTCATATTTCAAGAAAAATACTGATTTTCCATTCGTCATAATTTCTGAAAATTCATTGATTAGTTCAGTGATAGAATGATTTGACCACATTATCACAGCTAATTTTGCCAGTATTTTTAAATCGTTGCTCCCTGCCTTTTTTATCATACATACGCTCCCTTACAATTTCTATTTAGCCTTCTTAAGTTTATTTTAGCACTGTTACAGGTAATTTACTATCAGTTTAAACACAAACTAAAAAGAAGTATGGCAGGCTGCCATACTTCTTTTTAGATGTGTAGCTAATATCAATAAAATTATTTATACAAAGCCGCTGCGGTCATATCAAGATAGTTTTCACCATCATAGCCGTGGAAGGCTTTTTGCATGGCGGTTTTAAACTCAGCGGCGGTTGTGCAGCTTTGGGCAATGGTTTTGGTTTCGGCTAAATAGCGCAGTTTTTCTGCAACTGCATCTTGTCCTTCCACACCGCCATGAGAGGTAAGGATAAGTTCGTAACCGGCATCCTTAAAACTCTGTACTTCGGCAGTAAAGGCATCAATATGTTCAAGGCCTGCAAGTATGGAATGTGTTGTTTTGCCAAGCATATGCGTATATACAGCGTTAAAGGCAGGTATTACAAGGTCATAGCTTTCGCCGAGGTCAATAAGTTCAAAATCAATGCCGGCAATTTGTATTTTGCCTTCCACAACATTGTTAATTACAGCCGGGCTGCTGCCGCAGAAATCGCTGCCAAAAAGCTGCTGCAAACTATCTGTAATGCTGCGGGCAGTGCCTTTTTCAATAGAAGTTTTTGCTCCCTGTGTGCCGTAAACATTTAAGCCTTTAATATAATCCGCACCGGCGGGATGGCAGCAGATGAAAATATCCTGCATCGGTTTGCCAAGATTTGTTACATAGTTTTGCCAGCATTCCAAATTTGCTTTAAAAGCAGGCAGTTCGATGCCTACAAGTGCGTTGCTGCTTTCAATAATGTAAGCAACGTCAGCCAGTGCATCGCCGGTTGCAAAACAGTGCAGTTTTAACCCTTGGTTTTCATAAACGGTAACGGTACCTGCGCTTAATTTAACAGTGTTTAAAATTTTGTCAGCCATAATTTATAACCTCCGTTTTGTTATAATTTGTTTTACGGTTTGATTATAAAAGGTTATTGCAGCGGCAGCAAGTACGCACAAATCTATTACCAGGTAACCTTTTTGTAACCGCTGTTGCGCATATAATTATGATAGATTATAATTTGAACATAAGATAAAAACTGATGCGGAGTGATAACCATGCTGACCAAAGAAGAACTGCCGGCCTGCCCGGTAGCAACAACTGTGGCGCTTATCGGCAGCAAGTGGAAGCTGCTTATTTTGCGTAACCTTAAAATGCGTACATGGCGTTTTAATGAACTGAAAAAAGATTTAAACGGAATCAGCCAAAAGGTGCTGACAGACAGCCTGCGCTCAATGGAAAGCGACGGTATAGTTATCCGCACTGTTTATCCGGAAGTTCCTCCGCGCGTTGAATATTCACTCAGTGAACTTGGAAAATCAATGCTTCCAATTATTGATGTAATGGAACAATGGGGCAGGGAGTATCAAAAACGGCTTGGCAAAATTTAAGATATTATTGCAATATATTTGGTTTTAGGTATAGAAAAAAGCGGTATGGCGTTTGCCATACCGCTTTTAAGTTTAAGGTTATATCAACAAATTATTGATGACGCATTTTGCGCTGAATGAATTTTACAGTTTCTACGATAGGAATTACCGAGAAGGCCATGCCCATTGCAATGAAGTATTCTTCAAAGGAGATATGCTGGAATTTGAACATATCGGAAATAACAGGCATGTAAACGATACCGGTACTTAAAATCAGTGAGAAAATCATGGAACCATACAGGTACGGGTTATGACCCTGAGCACTGAAGATGGACATATGCTGGGAACGCATGTTGAAGGAATGGAAGATTTCTGCCATTGCCAGAGTAATGAATGCCATTGTCATACCGTCAAGGCTGTCAACAACTTCCCAACGGCCGGATTCAACATAGTGGCCTACAAAGTAGGATACCAGAGTTACACCTGCCAGCATAACGCCCTGATATGCGCAGTCAAAGCCCATGCCGCCGGCAAAAATGCCTTCATTGGAAGAACGCGGTTTGCGTTTCATAATATCGGCTTCGCCTTTTTCCATGCCAAGTGCGAGTGCCGGGAATGCGTCGGTAATAAGGTTAATCCACAGCAGGTGGATAGGCAGCAGAATGGTGAAGCCCATCATAGTAGAAACGAAGATACTGATAACTTCGGAAAGGTTGGAAGAAAGCAGGAACTGAATGGATTTACGGATGTTGTCATAAATACGGCGGCCTTCTTCAACTGCTGCAACTATGGTTGCAAAGTTATCGTCGGCAAGTACCATATCGGCAACATTTTTGGTAACGTCGGTGCCGGTAATGCCCATGCCGATACCGATATCGGCATTTTTTATGGAAGGAGCATCGTTAACGCCGTCGCCGGTCATAGCGGTTACTTTGCCGCGTGCCTGCCATGCTTTTACAATGCGTACCTTATGTTCAGGCTGTACACGTGCATATACGGAGTATTTTTCAACAGCGCCGCCGTTGAATTCTTCTTCGCTGATATCGTTGAGCTGTGCGCCGGTAATAGCTTCGGAAGCATCTTTAACAATGCCGAGCTGTTTAGCAATGGCAACAGCAGTGTCGATATGGTCGCCGGTAATCATAACCGGGCGGATGCCTGCATTGTGGCATTCTTTAATAGCGTCTACAACTTCGGGGCGAACCGGGTCAATCATGCCGGTAATGCCAACGAAAATCAAATCATGTTCAAGTGCTTCCGGACTGAAATCCGTAGGCGGTTTTTCATATTCGCGTTTAGCGCAGGCAAGTACGCGCAGTGCATTGTTCGCCATGCGGCGGATATGGCTTTGGATGAGTTCGCGTTTGTCATCGGTCAACGGTTTGATAACGCTGTTTTCATCCAGATAATGGGTGCAGAGGTTTAATACTTCGCCCGGTGCGCCTTTGGTGAACTGTACATAATCGCAAACGCCGGGGAGTTTAAGATATTCTTTATTTAAACGTTCGTGAACCGTAGACATCATCTTTCTTACGGAATCGAACGGAGCTTCGCCGATACGCGGATACAGCGGCACAAGTTTGTTTTTCGGGTTGCCTACGGTGTAAGAATAGGTAACAAGTGCTGCTTCGGTAGGTTCGCCGGTTACATTGCCGTTATCGTCAATTTCAGCGTCGCAGCAAAGGCTCATGGCTTTTGCAAGGTACGGACGGTCTTTGGTGAAATGGAAATGGTCAACAACCGTCATTTTGTTCTGGGTTAAGGTACCGGTTTTATCGGAGCAGATAATTTCGGTGCAGCCCAAGGTTTCTACTGCGGTAAGTTTACGGATAACCGCATGGCGTTTGGACATTTTGGTAACGCCTATTGAAAGCACGATAGTAACAACTGCTGCCAGGCCTTCAGGAATAGCTGCAACCGCAAGGCTTACTGCAACCATGAAGGAATCCTGAATCAGGCGGGTGTCAATCGCATCGGCACGCCATACGCTGAACGCAAAGATGAATGCGCAGATGCCCAGTACCATGTAAGTAAGGATTTTACTGAGCTGGCTGAGTTTTTTCTGCAGCGGGGTTTCGCCTTCGCTGGCTTCGGTAATAGCGGTAGCAATTTTACCCATTTCGGTGTTCATGCCGGTGCCTACAACTACTGCCTTGCCGCGGCCGTATACAACAGCGGTGCCGTTATACAGCATGTTTTTGCGGTCGCCGAGCGGAACGTCTTTTTCTTCGCCGCTGGTGGTTAAGGTATCGAGTTTTTTATTAACAGGTACAGATTCGCCGGTAAGTGCAGCTTCTTCAACTTTTAAGCTGGCACATTCAATAATACGGGAATCGGCAGGAACTGCGTCGCCTGCTTCCAGCGCGATAACGTCGCCGGGAACGAGGTCTTCACTCTTAATGGTAACAAGAGTGCCATCGCGGTAAACTTTGGACATTGCAGCGGACATTTCTTTCAGGGCTTCAATGGCTTTTTCGGCCTTGCTTTCCTGAATAACGCCCAGTACCGAATTTAAAATAACAACAAACATGATGATAAATACGTCGACCGGTGATTCGCCGGAAAGATAGTTGGTGATACCGGAGACGACAGCTGCTACCATCAGGATAATCAGCATTGGGTCAGACAGCTGCTCTAAAAAGCGCTGCAGCAGGGAAACCTTTTTCCCTTCGGCAAGTTTGTTTTTGCCGTACTTTTGAAGTCTTGCTTCGGCCTCTTGTGTAGAAAGGCCGTTTGGATTGGAAGAAACTTCTTTAAAAGTATTCTCCACAGATTCCAGGTAGAATTTCATTTTTCTGCCTCCCTTAATTTTTTTAAAACACTGCGCAAGATCATAGCGTCATGACTTGCCTGCATGAGTCTCGTTAATTAAGGCATTTCAGGCGATTTTATCGTCCGTGTATGTTGAGATGCCCCGCATTTTATGCGGTAACTACTCCCTCATCTTTAAGTCATACTGCTATAATATAACTTAGAACAAGTATAACATTTTTGCTGTAAAATATCAATGAAATTCTGTATACAAAAGGACTTTTGTCGCCGGCAGCAACAAGAAAATAAAAAATTTCTTGACAGATTTATATCTTTTTGTTAGAATTTTTACATTAACTTCAAACGATAACTAAAGGGGAGTAGTTCCCGGCAATAAGTCAACATACTAGCCGCTATGCGGTTTGGCTTATTCTTTAGCATCTAACAGCTAAAAACGAGACCTTTAGCACAGAATAAGGACAAGTGTACCTGTTTTGTGCTAAGGTGTCTCGTTTTTTTATGTTTATAAATAAAATAAAAGAAGGATGTGGTATACAGGCAGATACGCCATAGCGCTGATTATTATTTTAATATGTATGAAATTTAGGAGGGTATTTTTCATGACAGCGTTTATGACAGCATGTATTTTTGTGGTTTTGGCAGAAATGGGTGACAAAACCCAGCTTTTGGCAATGGCATTTGCCACCAAATATAACTGGAAAACGGTTATGGCGGGCGTTTTTGCGGCAACTGTTTTCAACCATCTTTTTGCGGTGGCGGTAGGTTCTTATTTAACCGAATTTATTCCGATGAGCACCATTCAGCTGGCGGCTTCAATTTCTTTCATTATTTTTGGCTTGTGGACAATCCGCGGTGATAAACTGGAAGGCGAAGACAAGGAACGCGGAATGAGTCCGTTTTGGACTGTTGCCGTTGCTTTCTTCCTTGCGGAAATGGGCGATAAAACGCAGCTTGCCACAGTTGCGCTTGCCGCACAGTTCCATACCATTATTCCTGTGTGGATTGGTACAACCACAGGCATGATGATTGCCGATGGCTTTGGTGTTGTTGTAGGCAATGTGCTTGGCAAACGTATTCCGGAGCGCGCAGTTAAATGGGGCGCAGCAACCGTATTTATTCTGTTCGGGCTTATCGGCATTTACGATTGGTATACAGGCGGCAGCCTTATGAGCTGATGGTCGCAGTATAACCGTAACAATAATATAGTAAAAAATCCCGGTTTAAAGCCGGGATTTTTATTTTGCCTGTAAAAAGAAGAAACGATAATTGTTTTTATTTTGAGCGCGTATTATAATTAAAATATAGTAGCAATAAATTTAAAGGAGGCGGAGTTTATGAAAAAATTATTGGTTATGGTAATGGCGTTGGTAATGCTGGCAGTTGTTGGCTGCGGCGGTGGTGGCAGCAGCAAAAATATGTACAAGGACGAGGGCGAACTGGTTCGCATTATGGACGAACTGAAAAACAAAGACGGCTTAAAAGGGCACGATTTAATGGTTTTCCAGGATATTTCCTTAATGCATTATGAACAGGACGGCGTCGGAGATTCAATTGATATTTATATTGTTAAGCCCGGCACGGAAGATGTAGATAATTATAGTTACACCAACGGCAAATGGGAGGGACCAAACCCTGTACAGCTTACCGGCGACGGACGGATGGAAGATAACGTAACTCCGATGAGCAGCATTAATTTTGCTAAAGTACCGGATATGTATAAACAGTTAGAAGCAAAAGCCAAAGATGTTGAAGGCGGCAAAGTTGAAGACCTGCTTGTTTATATTTTGGGACGTGACGGTATGTATGCAAGCTGGGGCGTTGAAGGTACCCGCGAAAAATATGATGCTGAATTTGATTTGAACGGCAATTTAACCAGATATGAAAAAGAATAGTAAGGCATAATAAAAAGATGACGGAAGTTTTCCGTCATCTTTTTTTATGAGGTGATGTAAACATAAAATAAAAAAACACCGTATTGCTACGGTGTAATTTTTTATTTGGTGGCCCCGGCAGGATTCGAACCTGCGACCTTTTGATTCGTAGTCAAACGCTCTATCCAACTGAGCTACGGAGTCACGTTTCAGCACTCTTGCTGCTGACAAATGATATTATACTGTTTATTTGCATTAATGTCAACACTAATTTTAAAAAATTTTTAAATTTTTTTGCGGTTCGGCTGCGG
>USHB01000034.1 GCA_900554395.1 uncultured Phascolarctobacterium sp. | reverse complement strand
GTATTTTCGGCAACTGTTTCCACTGCCGCCTTGGCAACTTCTTCTTCGGTAAGTTCCTGCGTATCACGTCCTACAATCCACGATAATTTTTTGCGTGCTTCCGGCAAATCACCGGCTTTCAGCGCATCACAAACCTGCATACTCGCTTCCTTTAGGGAACGCATTGCAAAAATCTGGTAAAACATAAAAGTTTCAATGATAAATGCCAATACCGGGCTATACATTGCAGCAAAATGCAAAATAAAATACGGCACGGCAAAAGATACAGTTAAAACTATCACTACTAAAAGGAACCCGCCCATTAACAGCCCTTCCGGTTTCTCGCCGGTAAAGCGGCGCAGCGCTTTTTCCGTAATGCTTATCAGCTTGCCGATAAAACAAATCGGATGCGGCAGCCAGCGCGGGTCGCCAAAAATAAAATCTAAAACAAACCCCAAAATAATCGCTGTTAAAAGAACCATACTACAAACCCTTCATCATAAAACAATCATTTATCCCTATAAGCCTTGCAGGCTTTAACAAAATTTCTGGCAAAATCAACATTGCCCCACAAATGTATATGCGGATATCCGGCATACAAATTAGGCGTAGTGTAAACCGCTTCCCAGCTTTTGGTTCCGGATGCTTTGGAAACGGTAAAAGTATCGCCGTTATTCGTGCTGTCAGAATAATGGAACTCATGCCCGTTAATCTGCCCGCCTTTTTGGCACAACAGATTATCGCGTTTGGCAGTTAAAGTAACATAACCGAAACGGTTTAATTTTTCCGTCATATAAGTTTCGCCGCTAACAGCGCCGGTCCACGCAAATTTTTTGCCGTCTTTACCGCAAAAATAATCAAGCAGGTACATAAAACCGCCGCATTCAGCTATGCAGGGCAAGCCTTCTGCCAAAGCAGATTTTATGCTTTCACGCATTGCTGCGTTAGCTTCAAGTTCCTGTGCGTAAAGTTCAGGATAGCCTCCGCCAAGGTAAAGTCCGTCGCACTCCGGCAGGCGTCTGTCTTTCAGCGGGCTGAAATATACAAGCTGCACTCCCAAAGATTCCAAAAGTTCAAGCGCATCCTGATAATAAAAGCAAAAAGCCTTATCTTCAGCCACGGCAATTTTTACATTGGCAATATGCTCTTGCTGCATATCGTTGTAATGCAGCTGCGGAGCACTTTGGGCAATTTTAAGCAGAGCGTCAAAATCAATGCTTTTTTCTGCCTGCTCTGCCAAACGGCTGATGATTTCCTGCAAATCTTCTATTTCGGCGGCAGTTACCAAACCTAAATGGCGGCTTTCAAAATTGCAGTTTTCCATGTGCGGCAAATAACCTACAAGCGGAATGCCGGTTTCTTTTTCAATGGCTTCTTTGTAAAAAAGATAACTCATTGCCGTTACATTATTTAAAACAGCACCGGCAACGCGCACATCTTTACGGAAATTTTTAAAGCCTTCTATCATGGCAGCTATGGAAAGCGCCGCGCCTTTGGCGTTTACAACCAAAATAACCGGGGTTTCGGTAAGGTGCGCCAAATCATAGGCACTGCCTTTAAGCGTAGTGCCCATGCCGTCAAAAAAGCCCATTGCGCCTTCCAAAACAGCAATATCACAATCTGCGCCGTTTTTTGCAAGCAGATATTTTGCCGTTTCTTCAGCAAGCATAAACAAATCCAGATTGCGCGATTTAGCCCCGATAACGCGGGAATGGAACATCGGGTCGATATAATCCGGGCCTGATTTAAAGGCAGCCGTTTTTAAACCTTTGTTCATCAGCGCTTTCAGCACCGCACAGGTTAAAGTTGTTTTGCCGCTGCCGCTGGCAGGTGCAGCCAGCATAAAACGCGGCAGCTTAATTTCAGCCATATTACTCACCTTTTTTTAACGCCGTCATAATATAAACAGGATTCTGCGACATCATTAAATTATAAGCGCCTAATTTTTTAGCGCGTGCCGCAAATACATTAACAATATCCAGCGCATAAGCATCACGCTGTTTGTAATATTCAACAACCTCGATTAAAGTTTCAACGGTAATGGCATTAATAACTACACGGCAGGCCGGATTTTTAGCATAAACGGTATCAAGCATTTTGCAAAGATTGCCGCCGCTGCCGCCGATGAACACACAATCCGGAACCGGCATTGTATCAAGGTTTTCTGATGCTTCACCGGGTACAACCGTTAAATTTTCAACGCCAAATAGTTCTTTGTTTTTCTCTATAAGCTGCACAGCTTCGTCATTGCGTTCAAACGCATACACAGTTCCCCGTTTTGCCTGCAACGCAAGCTCTATTGAGCAGGAACCTGTGCCGGCGCCGATATCGTAAATAATATCAGTTTCCTGCGGCATCAGCTTGGAAAGTGATACTGCGCGGATTTCCTGTTTCGTCATCGGCACCTTGCTGCGCATAAACAAATCATCGCTCAAGCCATGTACGTTATGCGGCAGCTGCTTAGCATCATCATTTATAATCATCATTACAGAAAGAGAACCGAAAGTTTTTTCAGCACCTTCTGCCGCTGTCTGGCAGCTAACTTTTTCGTCATCATAAGAAAGGTTTTCGCCTACATAAACAGTTACACCGCCCAAACCATGCGCGCACAATTTAGCGCACAATGCCTGCGGAGAATTTTCGCCTCCGGTAAGCGCAAACACTTTTTTATTATGGGCAACGGCTTCAATAAAGTTTTGTCTGCGTCCGTGCATGCTTACAATTTTGGCATCATCCCAGCTCATTTCCAAAAGCTGCGTAAAATATACCAGGCTGCTGATACCGCAATAACGCACACATTCGCAGTCCGGCAATTTGCCGCTGATGGTTTTGGCAAGGCTGAAAAAGCCTACATCGCCGCTTACAAGCACGCTGACAATATCTTTTTCAGCATCGGCTTCGCTGCAAATTCTGCATATTTCAGCAGTTTTAATGGTGTCATAAACGCGTTTTCCCTGTGCAAAATTTGCCAGCATACGTTTATCGCCTATTAAAACAGTGCTGTTTTCTATTGCTTCGCGTGCAGCGCCTGTCAGCAATTTAGGGTTGCCAGGGCCAATGCCTACGATATTAACTCTTAACATTTCTTCACCTTCAATCTGCGGTCTGATAGCGGCGTTTCATCTGCTCTGCTATCTCGGCATAACCGCTGCCGTTTTCATCT
Organism: uncultured Phascolarctobacterium sp.; assembly: GCA_900554395.1. Taxonomy (GTDB): domain Bacteria; phylum Bacillota; class Negativicutes; order Acidaminococcales; family Acidaminococcaceae; genus Fusicatenibacter_A. Next base: position 7,640 of record USHB01000034.1, on the reverse strand, counting down.
TCGCTTCTGGCAATTATCACCAGTTCTGCACCGGCTTCATGTGCAGCGGCAATTTTTTCTTCAAAGCCGCCTGCCCTGCCGGAATCTTTAGTAACTAAATATTTAGCGCCAAAATGTTTTATCATGGCGATATTTAAATCTTCTTCAAAAGGTCCCTGCATACAAACAATGTTTGCCGGTTTGTAACCAAGCTTTACAGCGCTTGCCAGAGAATCCTGCATTGGCAGGATACGCAGGGCTATGCGTTCGGCATAATCAGGAACTGCCGTAAAATCAGGCAGGTTTTTGCTTCCGGTTGTTAAAAATATTTTGCCTTCCGTATGGCTTAATACTTCAGCAGCTTCGTCAAAACCATGCACAACTATGGCGTTTCCGTAACCGACTTCTGCCGGGCGCACCAAACGCAAATATTCAGTGCCGGAAACTTCGCACGCTTTTTTTACCGTTTGCGTTACAACCGTAGCATAGGGGTGCGTTGCATCAATAACGCAGTCCGGCTGATGCTCTGCAATAAACTTTTGCATTGCCGTCAAATCCATACGTTCCGACAGCACTTTTACATTGCTGTGCTGTTCAATCAGCCCCGCACCGTATGTTGTAGCCACCGAAACATAAATTTCAATATCAAGCTGCGCCAGTTCTTTTACCAAACCGCGGCCTTCACTGGTGCCGCCGATAATCCAGATGCGCCTGTTCACAGCTTATAGCCTCTGGGCGTAACCAGTTTGCCGTTAATAACTTCGGTTTGAGAGTTGCCGATAATAACGGTTGAGAACATATCAACCTTTTTATCGCGCAGTTCCTGCAACGTAGTAATTTCGTAGCTTTCACCTTCGCGGCCGATATTGCGCACAATGCCTGCCGGTACATCCGGACGCTGGTTTTTCAGCATAATATCGCAGGCTTTTTGCAGATAGTCATGGCGTTTAAAGCTGGAAGGATTGTACAGGCAAATGCAAAAATCTGCTTGGGAAGCGCAATCAAGGCGTTTGGCAATTTTTTCCCACGGAGTAAGCAAATCGCTTAAAGAAATAAGGCAGAAATCGCTGATAAGCGGAGCGCCCAAAACTGCTGCGCCGGAGCAGGCTGCGGTAATACCGGGCACTACTTCGATATCAAGTTCCGGATGTTCTGCCGCAACCTGATACATAATGCCAGCCATGCCATATACGCCAGCATCGCCGCTGGAAATCATTGCAACGGTTTTGCCTTTCAAGGCTTCTTCAACAGCAAGACGGCAGCGGTCAACTTCTTTGCGCATGCCGGTAGATAAAAATTCTTTATCTTTAAAATCATCTTTAATTAAATCTATATAAACGTGATAACCTGCAATTACATCACATTTTTCCAAAGTCTGCTTGGCACGGGCGGTCATCTGTTCCACGCCGCCGGGGCCTAAACCTACAACATAAACTTTCTGCATTTTTGCACCATCCTAATATCAGTTTTCAAAATCTATTATCAGCGGGTCTTCGGCAACAGCCAAAGTTACGCCGTCATGAGCAGTTTTTTTAACAATAAGTTTACCGCCGCTTGCAAGCACCGCTGCACGTTCACATACATTATCAACGCCTGCAATGCTTTGCACAAATGCGCTTGGCGTAAACTCTCCCTGCACCTCTTTAAGCTCTCCGGCACTGTAAAAAACGCCGGGCAGGTTGTATTTTTCCATAAATTGCAGCAAACCCTGCTCACTTGCCTTTAAATCTACCGAAGCTATGCCTTTTACGCAGCGCATATCAATGCCATGTTTGGCAAGTTCCGCCAGCACAAAAGTTTCAATTTTTTCTATTGGCGTATTGCGGCGGCAGCCAATGCCCAAATGCACTATCTGCGGCAGTAAAACAACGGTTGTGCCAAAAGGCTTTTTATTGCTGTCTGTTGTTATTGCCATGCCGGTTGCGGCATTTTCGCACTGTTCAACATTAACAGGCAGCGTTCCTTTTAAAGGATAATCGCTGTAAAAACCGGTTTTTTCACCGGCAACAAGCGCAGCGGCAAAGGCTTTGGCTGCTTTCATGTCATTTATTGCCATGCCATGTTTTGCAGCCCATTCATCTACGGCAAACAATTTGTTTACATCCGTTGCCGTGGTAACAACCGGCTGTGCGCCAATTTCTGCGGCAATTTTGCGTGCTATTTCATTAGCACCGCCAATATGGCCGGAAAGCAGCGAAATTACAAAATTTGCCTGCTCATCAATAACAAGCACTGCCGGGTCGGTAGTTTTGCTTTTTACATGCGGAGCTATTGCACGCACCGCAATTCCGCTTGCGCCTACAAAAACAAGCAGTTCTGCCGTTTTAAAAGCCTCGGCGCAAACTGTTTTATAATCATTTGTCGCGGTTAAACCTTCGCAGGCATCAGCAAATTTCGGCATGGTATAACACATTGCTTCATAACCCATATCTGCCAAAAAACGTCCTACGGCGGCACTTAGCAGCCCGCCGCGCCTGCTGAACGAAAACAATACCGCCTGCATTATTTAACCTCAGGTTTAATATCCAGTTTGCTGGGGTCAGCTTCACGGTAGCCATGGGCAAAAGTCGGGTTATAAAGTTCGCTTCTGTCATATTCGCTACCGAGGAAGTAGCCAACGGTAATCAGTGCAGTTTTGGTAATATTGTATTTAGCCGCCGTTTCGGCAATAGTGCCAACGGTGCAGCGGCAAACTTTTTCGTCCGGCCAGGATGCCTTATAAACAATAGCTGCCGGAGTATCTTCCTTATAACCGCCTGCAATCAGTTCTTTTTGCAGTTTGTCAAGCATGCTGCTGCTCAGGAAGATTACCATAGTTGCATTGTGTGCTGCATAATCGGCAATTTTCTGTCTGTTAGGAACAGGAGTACGGCCTTCCATACGGGTAATGATAACAGACTGGCTTACATTCGGCAGAGTATATTCTGCTTTTAAAGCAGCCGCTGCTGCACAGAAGGAGCTTACGCCAGGCACAACTTCATAATCAAGGCCATAGCTGCGCAAAAGGTCAATCTGCTCGCGGTGAGCGCCATAAATGCTAGGGTCGCCGGTATGCAGGCGTACAACCAGTTTGCCGCTCTGAGCAGCCGGAACCATTGCCGCAATAACTTCTTCAAGAGTCATTTTAGCGCTGTCCATAATTACGCAGTCAGGTTTGGCATATTTTAAAAGTTCCGGGTTTACCAACGAACCGGCATAAATAATCAAATCAGCTTTTTCCAAAAGTTCTTTGCCTTTTACGGTAATTAAATCAACAGCACCGGGGCCTGCGCCAATAAAATAAATCATTTGTCAAACTCCTTTTCCTTAACCAGTATAATTGAAAAATAACTGCTTTTTTCGTCTATTTCATTTAGGTCATAATAAACTTTTTCGCCGGGCAAACCGCAGCGTTCTACCATTGCCGCATGGGTCAAAAGTCCGCGGTCTTTCAGTTCATCACGCACAGCGGCAATCTGGCTTGCCGATTTCATCAGCACTTTGTTGCCGGGCGCATCCAAAAATCTGCTTGATTCTTTATAACTGCCGGGCAGGATGATAAGCGGCTCTGCTTTTTCGCAAAGCGATACGTTAAGCCTTGCAGCCACAGCACAGAAACTTGTAACGCCGGCAACCAATTCTGCCTCGTAGCCTGCTTTAAGCACCAGTTTGTGTACATAAATGCAGGTTGCATAAACAGTGGGGCAGCCAAGGGTAATAAATACCACGTTTTTGCCTTCATCCAAAAGTTTTATAATGGCATCGGCGCCTTCCTGATGCGCTTTTTGCAAAGCATCTTTATCTTTCGTCATCGGCATGTAAACAATTAACTGTTCTTTTTCATCAATGTTTACTACCTGATTAACAATGTTTTTCGCAGTCATAATGTCGCCGTCGCCTTTCGGCAAAGCTACAACATCACACTCTTTCAACAGGCGCACTGCCTTCAGCGTTAAAAGCTCCGGGTCGCCGGGGCCAATGCCCACGCTGTACAATTTACCTCGCATTATCTTCATCCTTCCTTTTCATCTGGTGCAGCTTAATAAGTTCATCGGCATGGGCCGTTTTGCCCAAAATGCCATATACATTTGAGAACATCAGCGCGCCGGTTTTTAATTTGCCATGCACGCGGTGCTGCATATAATAATCTATTTTTTCCGTAACGGCAGGCATAACTTTTTCAAACAAGTTCTCTGCCTTCAGGATTTTAATAACCTCATCGGTAGTTAACGCTTCATAGATTTTTTTGCCGACAGCAAGGCTTGCATCATTAAACAACGCCTGCAAAGCAAACAGTTCTGTGCGGCAGTCCGCATACTTGCTGTGCGTGTTCATAACACCCTGCGCAAGTTTAACCAGTTTGCCGCTGTGCCCAATTAAAAGCAGGCTTTCAAAACCTTTATAAACGGCGTAATCCAAAAGTTCGCCCACAAAATTGCTGCAAGTTACGGCATTATCAATATCCACCATTAAATTATCGCGGGTAAAATCTTCGCCGTAGTTGCCAAAAAACACCAGCAAATCTTTGTTGCCCTTTTCTGCCTGCACATTAATTTCGGCATACATTGTTTCAACAAGCGCCGTATCGCTCATCGGCTCAACAATGCCGCTTGTTCCCAAAATAGAAATGCCTCCTTCAATGCCAAGGCGCGGATTAAAGGTTTTAGGCGCAATTTTCACGCCTTCCGGAGCGGATATAACAGCTTTTAATTTGCCGTTAAAGCCAAACTGCCCGCAGGCAGCGGCAAGGCTTTCTAAAATCATTTTGCGCGGCACCGGGTTTATCGCCGGCCCGCCGACACTGCACGCAAGGCCGGGCTTTGTTACCCTGCCAACGCCAACGCCGCCTTCTAAAATATGTTCCGGGGCATCAGTTTTTTCTACCCTTGCATAAATTAAAATGCCGTTGGTATCGTCCGGGTCATCACCGCTGTCTTTTTGTATGGCGCATACCGCATAATCCGGCGTAAGCTCAACTTCGCGCGTTTCCAAATGCAGGCGTATGCCCTTCGGCGTATCAAGCTCCACTGCGTCAACGCGCCTGCCGCTTAAAAGCATCTGCGCCGCCGCTTTGGCAGCCGCAGCAGCACAGCTTCCCGTTGTATAACCGCAGCGCATTTGCCTGCCCTGCGAAAACGTATATTCTTCCATGCAAATCCTTTCCAAAGCCGGCATTATCTGCCAGATAGTAATTTATGCTGATAATAAAAAAGGCTCCTGCCCTACGGCAGAAGTCACAAATACCCAAAGCACTGCCAGCGGCAGCACTGTTTTTGCTCTCTCCATCGCCCGTAGATACAGCCAAATCAGCCATGCTTCCGGCTAATGCCGGCGGCGGGACCGCTGCGGACTTGCACCGCAGTACACAGGCCGACTTATTAACTTACCGTAACATTATACCATACAATTTTTAAAATTCCAATAAAAAATAATACTCCGCTGCGTAAAACTTGCCTGCCGGTGCGCCCCCTGCTATAATAGAACAGATACAGGAGGATATTATTTATGGATATGAAAGAAATGATTGCACGCATTAATTTTTTAGCACGCAAAAAACGCACTGTCGGCCTGAGCGAAGGCGAACTTATTGAACAGAAAGAACTTTACCAGATGTACCTCGGCAATATCCGCGCGCAGGTAAAACAAAAGCTCGACAGCATTACTTTTGTAGATAAGGAAGACACGGTGCAGCACTAATGTTTGAATTAGGAAACGGCAGCATTTATTACGAAGATGAATATCTGCTCGTCATCAATAAGCCAGCCGGCATGCTTGTGCACCCAACCGTAAAAGAAGACGGCACCACGCTTTATAATTATGTTAAAAATTACTACGAAGCAAATGGCATTGAAAGCGGCCTGCACCCCGTATCACGCCTTGATCGCAATACCTCCGGCCTTGTTATTTTTGCCAAACAGCCGCGCATACAGTTTTTGCTCTCGCAGCAGCAGGTTATAAAAAAATATCTCGGCATTACGGCTTTAAGCGGATGCATTGAAGCACCCATTGCACGCAAGGAAGGCAGCATTATTGAGCGCTGCGTAAACGAAAACGGCAAATACGCCCGCACGGATTATAAAGTGCTTGCCACAGCCAAAGACAAAGCGCTTGTAGAACTTACGCTTTACACAGGGCGCACGCACCAGATTCGCGTACACCTGGCGCATATCGGCTGCCCGCTTTATAACGATAACCTTTACGGCACGCCCGGACCGCAAAGCCGCCACGCCCTGCACTCCGGCTATTTAAAATTTACCCACCCCGCCACCGGCAGAATTTTAGAAATTTCGAGTGCACTTCCAGAAGATTTACGGAAAATTATATACTAATTCTCAATATAGTATGCTATAATTAACTTATAAAATCTCGCAAAGGAGTTGTAGCAAATGCCATTAGTAACATCTACCGAAATGTTTAAAAAAGCCTATGAAGGACATTATGCCGTTGGTGCATTCAATGTCAATAATATGGAAATCATCCAGGGCATCACCGAATGGCTGCCTGTTTCGTCGACCGGTCACATGATCTTGGTGGACGAGTTCGTCAAGATGAACGTGAGCGAGACGTTCTGGAATATGTTCCTGGTCGTGATTCAGCTCGGCGCCATTCTGGCCGTCTGCGTGCTGTTCTTCCATGAGCTCAATCCGTTCTCGCCCAGCAAGGGCAAGGAAGGCCGTCGCGACACCTGGGTGCTGTGGGGCAAGATTGTGCTCGGCTGCATTCCTGCGGCGGCGATCGGTCTGCCGCTCAACGACTGGATGGAGGAGCATTTCTACAATGCTCCCGTCGTGGCGCTGGCGCTCATTGTGTACGGCGTGCTGTTTATCGTGATCGAGAACTGGCGCGCGAGCAAGCGCGAGGAAATGGCCGTTGCCGGTTCGTTTGGTTCGCGTGCTGTGGTGTCGGGTGGCCGTCCCGCCGGTGCGCACTTTGCGGCGCCCGCCGCGGCTACCGCTGAGGATGAGGACGATGACGAGAATCTGGACTTTGGCTCCATCGCCACGCTCGAGGACCTGAGCTGGAAGACTGCACTGGGCATTGGCTGCTTCCAGATCCTCTCGCTGGTGCCGGGCACGTCGCGCTCCGGTTCCACCATCATCGGCGGCCTGCTTTTGGGCTGCACGCGTTCGGTGGCGTCCAAGTTTACGTTCTTCCTGGCCATCCCTGTCATGTTTGGCGCGAGTGCGCTCAAGCTGGTCAAGTATTTCATCAAGGGCGGTACGTTCGGTGCCAACGAGGTCGCCATCCTGGGCGTGGGCTGCGTTGTGGCCTTTGTGGTTTCGCTCATCGCTATCAAGTGGCTCATGGGCTTCGTCCGCCGTCACGACTTCAAGTGCTTCGGCGTCTACCGCATCATTCTGGGCATCGTGGTGCTTGCGTACTTCTTCGTCTTGGAGCCCATGCTCGGCCTGTAACTTGGTTGACGCTGCGCGGCGGCCAGAGCGACAACTTGTCATTCAAAGGGGGTGGCATGACCAAAAGGTCTATGCCGCCCCCTTTTCATGCCAATTTGTTCGCCCTGACCGTCGCTCGCTGCTGCTGCCATGACATCGGTGGCTCTGTGATTGGCGCAATGGGGTCAGGTTACTTTGCACCAGCTTGGTGCAGACAAACCTGACCTCATTGCGCCAAATCCGCTGGGGCGGGCCTGACGGCGGCGCACGGAGTCGTGGTGTGATTTA
>USHB01000033.1 GCA_900554395.1 uncultured Phascolarctobacterium sp. | reverse complement strand
AACAGTTTAAAGCGGGTATCACTTTCGCCAAACTGCTTTGCATAATGTGCCAGTATTTCATCCGCCTGCGGCATTAATTTTGCCGGGCAGCTGAACAGGTTGGCCGGTTTTATGCCTGCAATGGCAGGAGCAGCATGAAAAGCAAAAAATTCATCTAAATTATTAAAGCCTAAAATTGACTGTGCCATTTTATCACCCCAAAGAGAGATTGCTAACCAAATATTCTTCAGGAGGGGCATTGGTCAAAGCGCAGTTATTTAAGCAGTAATCAAAAGAAGAAGGTTCTTCGGAATATTTGGTTAGCTTAATCTAACTTACATTTAGAAGTATAACATAAAAAAGCATGGTTAGCAAGTGCTAACCATGCTTTTTTTTCTAAAACTTTTATCGTTTTGTAAACAACTTGAACAAATTGGTTTTTTCTTCGCTCATAAATTTGTAATCCGGCACTGCTTCTTCCGCTTTTTTACGCGCTGCTTCCAAATCATAAAATACTTCCCATTTGGCATGGTTCACTACATGCGGGTCTGCAAGGCGCAGCAAATATGCCGGATGATAAGTAGCAATGCAATCAAATCCCTGCCTGGTTTTAAACCATTTCCCGCGGTCGCGCGTAATGCGCATATCGGGGTTGCCCAAATAATGCAGTGCTACGCTGCCAAGTGCTACCACAACTTTAGGCTGCAATATGGCAAGTTCTTTATCAAGCCAGCGCTGCGCGCAAAAATCGGCTTCGGCAATATTAGGCGTGCGGTTTCCTTTAGGACGGCATTTAACTACGTTTGTTGTTATAACCCTGTCTCTCGTCATTTTGGTTGCCCAAAGCGCTTTATCAAGCAGCTGCCCGGAAGGGCCGATTAACGGACAGCCGTAATCATCCTCGACGCCGCCGGGACCCTCGCCTACAAATACTATTGGCGTATCAGCACAGCCAAACCAGCCAACAGGGCCTTTGGCAAATTCGCATAATTTACATTCACGGCAATTTTTAAGCTGAGTTTCTAATTCCTTTAAAGCTTCTTCTTTCAATTTATTTCCTCTCCCAATCTAATCCACTGCGGAGTTTTATCATATTCTGTCTGTACAAAAGGCAGGCACTCTTTCAGCTGCGCGCGTCCTTCCTTAACTGCGTAAACCGCTGCATGCATATTGCCCGATACCGGCGAAACCAGTTTAGAAACGCTTATGACGTTAACGAGGCCGCCACTGGCAGTAAAAACACTTTGGTTCATATTAATATACCAGTTTTCACTGTTTTGCGGCTGGTGTCCGTCCATTTCAGCAATAATTATATAATCGGCGCCTTTGGCCTGAGCCTGATTTGTAAAATAACTCATCGGCAAAAAGTTCTGCCTGCTTAAATCGATGTTGTCATTCATAATAATATACCGCGGAAGCATATTCTGGTACTCGGTAAGCAAAAAAGTTTGAATATCCGGCAAATACGGACGTTTTTCAAGTGCGCTGCTGTGCCCAATCCATACTGCAACCAAAGGTTCCGTGCCATTTAACTGCTGCATGGGCGTTTTGGCAATCAGCCCGGCAGCTTGTGCTTTCTGCAGCGCTTCGTAATAATTATGTACCGATACATCAAAATACATTGCCATATCATGCTGCTGTGTTGCCAGTTTAGGCGATACGCTGTATTTATGCTGCCTGCCAAACTGTTTATAGCCGCCAAAAAAGGTTTGCAGGCTGCCCGGTATCGGGTCTGCCGTATTGGTAATGCGCCACAGCAAAATTTTATCGCCATAGGCTTTGGCAAAAGCTGCATTGCCAATAGCAGGCGCACCAAATGTAATTACAGGCACACGCCATTTTTCTATCCCCATGCTTACAAGGCGCTCTGCCATAAGTGTTGCTACTGCGCCACCAAGGCTGTGGCCGGTAAGCAATACCCTAACCTTGGGGTTGCTTTTAATTTCTTCAATAAATTTTTTACTGCTGCTGCCATCCTGCATAGTAGCTTCCAAAACAGTATTAACATATTCATTAAAGCCTTTATGCACCATGGGCACAGTTTCATCAGCTTTTGTATTTGCAGCAAAATCTTTAAATTCCGGTAAATTGCTGCCGCCGAACGGAACCTGTTCCGTTTCCAGATTTATCTTCCAATCTTTTTTATTGGCGCTGCCGCGGAAGCCCACAATATAAAAATCCAAATCATGTTCTTCATCGTGATTTTTGGCAACAACAATACTGCTGTCAACCTTGCCGTCCTTTAACTTAAACGGCACAATTTCCCAGCCGTAATCACGCAAATAGGCAATTTCCGGCGCCTGCTGCGGGTCATAAATGCCAATGCACAGCCCTGCGGCAATGTTAACCGCTTCGGTAAAATAATATTCTTTGATGATATTCTTTTTTTCATCCGGCGTTAATTCCGCAGCCAAAGCTTGTGTAACAGTCAACGCCAACAGTAGTAATGCTGCTATTAAAATTTTTACTGCTTTCATAAATTTATTTCCTCATAATCTTTAATAATCGTTATTTCTCAAAACGCCATTTTCATCTATCCATGTACGCGGTGCGCCGTATTTATTTTCTTCAAGGTCACCCGTGAAGCAAAACTGCCGCAGCAGATACCATACGTTAACAAAAGGTATTAATACTAAAAGCGACCAAATAAAAGGACGTCCAAAATCGTGGTTACGGCGTACATCTACCGCAAACAGCAAAAGCAATGCTGTTATAACCAAAACAATTATCGCCGCTGCTGTAAAATCCGGCTCATCTAATAAAAAAGTGCCTATCAAATTAATCATCACTATAAGAATTCCAAAAAAGTAAAATACTCCCGTTGTTCTGAAAAAATAATCTCGGCAGCTTAAACGTCCGCTAAAATTAAGGTAATCATTAATCCAATCCATGCTGCCTAAATAGTTGAAAACCGCTTGTATATTTCTGTTTTCCTTTTTATCCCACCAATTATTTTCAATCGGCGCTGGAGCTTTGCCAAACCTGTTGTCTTCATTTTCTCCCGGCATTGCCGCAAGATAAATACTGGCGAATGTTATAACTATATTAATAAAAATTGCATTTAGCCCAAAGAAAATCAATGCTACGATACATCCACAAAGAATACCAAATGGCAATAACTGCCAGCCACTATACCCCAAATCATGTAATCTGCGTACAATCATCGACAAATAAACCAGCGCTATCAGCAAGATTATACCCGGAAAAACTTCTGTGGAACTTAACCGCAAAGTATTACCTTTATCCGATATTAAAAATGCTGCAATAGTTAATGAAGCAATTACTAAAAACAACATCATTAAACTACACTCAATAAGCATTGATCTACATATCATTTCTTTGCGGTTCATTCTACCTGAAAAGGATAAAATATCTTTAATAAAATGTTCCTTATAATACGCTTTAGCCTTGGCAAACATTTTATCATCCCCTTTGATTTTAATTATAACACTATCGGCTATAAATAAAAAGAACGCATCTTCCTAAGAAAATGCGTTCCGGTTTGTTCATAAGCCGATTCTATATAATTAATAGGGTTAATAACTATATATTACAGACGAACAACGTTGGCAGCCTGCTCACCGCGCGGACCTTCAACTACGTCAAATTCCACTGCTTGGCCTTCTTCAAGGGTTTTGAATCCATCGCACTGAATAGCGGAAAAATGTACGAATACGTCGCCGCCTTCTTCACGTTCAATGAAACCATAACCTTTTTCTGCATTAAACCATTTTACTTTGCCAGTCATTTTCTGGGCCTCCTAAAAATATTACTTAAGTGCAAAAACTCTCTGTCTTGCACTCACTCCGCCTATTATACCCTATCAATATAAATAAAGCAAGCTACTTTAGGCAAAATTGGCAATATTTTCAGAAAAAAGTGTTTAATTTGTTACGTTCTATCAGTTTTTCCTTCTGTTCACGGGTTAACTGCTTGATGGCATATTCACGTTTTAAGGCTGCCGGTTTATCTGACACTTCTTCGCTGTAAACAAGCGTTACAGGTGTCCTGCTGCGTGTATACTTGGCGCCATGCCCGCTGTTATGGACTTTAACCCGCTGCGCAAGGTCACTGGTCCACCCAGTATATAGCGTACCATCAGCACAGCGCAGCATATATACATAGGCTGGCATTATTTTACAACTTCTACTTTTTCCATTACAACCGGCTCAATCGGGCGGTCTCTAAAATCAGTCGGCACAACGCCGATTAAACGTACTCTGTCCATGCCTTCAACAATTTTGCCAAAAATTGCATGGTGTCCGTTCAGCCACGGTGTAGGTGCAAGAGTGATGAAGAACTGGCTGCCGCCGGTATTGGGGCCTGCATTTGCCATGGAAAGAATCCCCTCATCATCATGTTTTAAACCTTCGCCAAATTCGTCTTTAATTTTGTAGCCGGGGCCGCCCATACCGGTACCGGTGGGGTCGCCGCCCTGAATCATAAATCCGTCAATAACACGATGGAAGATAATTCCGTCATAAAAGCCTTTGTTTACTAAATCTAAAAAGTTTTTAGCAGTGTTGGGCGCTTTGTCTTCAAAAATTTCAGCTACAAAAACGCCTTTATTGGTAGTAAATTTTACTTTGCTGTTTTCGCTCATCATTATGCCTCCAATTATAATTTTATACTGCCTTTATTTTACACAAATTTATATAAATCAGGCAACTGTTTTTGCTCCGAATATATAAATTTATCGCTTTCAGGCAACAAAAAAACAGCGGTTTTCCGCTGTCTTTTTGTTTATGTTAGCTGTTTATACCAATCAGATGAGCTCGATAATTGCCATTTCAGCAGCGTCACCGCGGCGGGGACCTACTCTGTAAATACGGGTAAAGCCGCCCTGGCGGTCTGCGTATTTAGGAGCGATCTCGTTAAACAGTTTTCTCGTTGCTTCTTCGTCCACGAGCTCAGCCATTACCAGGCGGCGTGCATGAAGGTCGCCGCGTTTAGCCAAAGTAATCAGTTTAGCAGCATGTTTGCTTACTTCTTTAGCTTTAGTTACGGTGGTTTCGATTCTCTCGTGTTTGAAGAAAGAACTTAAAATGCTGCGGAACAAAGCTTTACGGTTGCTGGAATTGCGGCCCAGTTTTCTGTATGCCATCTGTTTCCGACCCCCTTCTTATTCTTCTTCATTTTTGCGCAGGCTAAGGCCAAGATCGCTGAGTTTCTTTTTAACTTCCTCAAGAGATTTACGGCCGAGGTTGCGCACTTTCATCATATCTTCTTCTGTTCTCTGGATAAGTTCATCAACAGTGTTGATGCCGGCACGGCGCAGGCAGTTGTTGGAACGTACAGACAGGTCAAGGTCATCGATGGATACGCTGCCTGTACCGGTTTGTGCGCCCTGTTCATCTGCAACGGCTTCTTCCGTACCGCCGGATACTGTAATGATGCCGGAAGCAGTTTCAGCTGCCGGCTGGAACATTTTCAGATAGTCAATCATAATGCCGGATGCCATGCTTACAGCAGTATCAGGCTCTACGCTGCCATCTGTCCAAACTTCCAGAGTCAGTTTGTCATAGTTGGTAACATTACCTACGCGAGTATCGGTAACACCGAACTTCACTCTGGTAATAGGAGAATATATGGAATCAACGGGAATAACTCCTATCGGCTGATCCGCACGTTTATTCTTATCTGCCGGGACATATCCCAAACCTCTGTCTACATTAATTTCCATGTTCAATACCGCATCGGTATCAAGCGTAGCAATATGCAGTTCAGGGTTTAAAATTTCAACATCAGCGTCAGCAATAATGTTTGCTGCCGTAACCTCTTGTTCGCCGCTGCATTCGATGCGCAGAGTTTTCGGCTCATCGCCATGCATTTTAAGGCAGAGGCCTTTGATGTTTAAGATAATGTCCGCAACGTCTTCTCTGACGCCAGGAATTGTAGAGAATTCATGCAGTACGCCATCGATTTTAACGCTGGTTACTGCTGCGCCCGGCAGTGAGGACAGCAATACTCTGCGAAGGCTGTTGCCGAGAGTAATGCCGTAGCCCCTTTCAAGCGGCTCCCAAACAAATTTACCATAACGCCCGTCATCGCTGATATCAGCTGTGACCATTTTTGGTTTTTCTAATTCGATCATATGGAAAGCCTCCTTCTTTTGCGTATTACCACAATACGCCCAATATATGGTGGCATGTAGATGTTCAAACTATTATTTGGAGTACAACTCAACGATGAGATGTTCTTCGATAGGAACATCAATTTCCTCACGAGTCGGGTAACGGTCAACTTTGCCGCCGAGATTTTCAGCGTCCTGAATCAACCATGCCGGAACGGTTTTGCCGGCAAGAGTTTCAGCCATGCCTTTGAAATATTCTTTGGAACGGCTGCCTTCCATTACGGAAACAACATCGCCTGCTTTTACCAGAGCGGAAGGAATATCAAGGCGTTTGCCGTTAACGGCGATATGGCCATGTCTTACAATCTGGCGAGCCTGACGGCGGGTATTTGCCAAACCAAGGCGGAATACTACGTTGTCAATTCTTCTTTCCAGAAGGATAAGCAGGTTTTCACCGGTGATGCCTTCCATTTTTTTAGCTCTGTCATAATAGCCGCGGAACTGTTTTTCCAGCAGGCCATAAATAAATTTTGCTTTTTGTTTTTCAGTTAACTGAATGCCATATTCACTCTTTTTTCTGTTAGTGCGTTTAGCTTGACGGTGAGACTCTTTGCTAATGCCCAGAAATGCCGGAGTTAAGCCCAAAGATCTGCATCTTTTCAGGACAGGCGTTCTATCAATTGCCATCTATGCTACACCTCCAATTATACTCTTCTGCGTTTCGGCGGACGGCAGCCATTGTGCGGAATCGGGGTTACGTCTCTGATGGAGTTAACCTCAAGACCTGCAGCCTGAAGTGCACGAATTGCAGCTTCACGGCCGGCGCCAGGGCCTTTTACATAAACTTCAACCTGTTTCAGGCCATGTTCCATAGCTGCTTTGGTTGCTTCTTCAGCAGCCATCTGTGCAGCGAACGGAGTGCTTTTGCGGCTGCCGCGGAAACCAAGGCCGCCTGCGGATGCCCAGCTCAGAACATTACCTTCGGTATCAGCGATAGTAACGATAGTATTATTGAAAGTAGAACGGATATGAGCTACACCGTTAATGATATTTTTACTAACTTTTTTCTTGTTGCGAACAACTTTTTTACCAGCCACTCGTTTATCCCTCCTTCACTGATTATTTCTTCTTGCCGGCAATAGTACGTTTCGGACCTTTGCGGGTACGTGCATTGTTTTTGGTGTTCTGGCCACGAACCGGCAGACCCATACGATGTCTGCGGCCACGGTAGCTGCCAATTTCAATTAAACGTTTAATGTTGAGGGATTCCTCTCTGCGGAGGTCACCTTCTACTTTATAATCAGCGTCAAGAGTTTCACGGATTTTAGCTACTTCTTCTTCGGTGAGATCGCGGACGCGGGTATCAGGGTTGATACCGGTTTTTGCGAGAATTTCTCTCGACAAAGTAAGTCCGATGCCATAAATATAAGGTAAAGCGTATTCAATACGTTTATCTCTCGGTAAATCGACACCTGCAATACGTGCCATTCAAGTGCACCTCCTTCTTATCCTTGTTTTTGTTTATGTTTCGGGTTTTCACAGATTACCATAACATGGCCTTTACGTTTGATGACTTTGCATTTTTCACATATTGGCTTTACAGACGGTCTGACTTTCATTTTATAACCTCCTCTTGCCTGTCTTGCTTATTTAAAACGGTAAGTAATTCTTCCACGGTTCAGATCATACGGAGTAAGCTCCACTGTAACCCTGTCGCCAGGCAAAATTTTGATGAAGTTCATACGTATCTTACCGGATATGTGTGCCAGAATAACATGGCCGTTTTCCAATTTTACCTGGAACATGGCATTTGGCAAAGATTCCAAGATTGTGCCTTCAACCTCAATTACGTCTTGTTTGGACACGCTCAATACCTCCTTGCTCAGTTGCCAGAGAGACTAGCTTTAACATCGGCATATACCTTGTCAATCGGCTGCATACCGTCGATTTCATGGTATAATCCTTGTTTTTTGTAGTACTCTATTAAAGGCTCAGTCTGGGAGTGATATGCTACCAGACGGTTCTTTATTGTTTCTTCCTTGTCGTCGTCACGTTGATAAAGCGTCCCGCCGCATTTATCACACATACCTTCCACTTTGCTGGGGTTGAACGCTACATGGTAAGTAGCGCCGCAGGATTTGCAGATACGTCTGCCGGTAACCCTGCCAACAAGCTCAGCATCGGGAACTACGATATTGATAACGCCTGTCATCTTTATGCCCAGGTCTTTCATAATGCCGTCAAGTGCAACTGCCTGTTCTTCAGTTCTCGGGAAACCGTCAAGGATAAAACCGTTTGCACATTCCGGTTTGGATAATCCTTCACGTACAATGCCGATAGTTACAATGTCAGGAACAAGCTGTCCGGCATCCATATATTTTTTTGCTTCCTTGCCAAGTTCCGTACCTTGTTTTACAGCTGCACGGAACATGTCCCCGGTAGAAATGTGGGGAATTTTAAATTCGGCAATTAATCTTTCTGCTTGAGTGCCTTTACCGGCACCCGGAGGTCCCATTAAAATAATATGCATTTCCTGATTCCTCCTATTTCATAAAACCTTGATAGTGGCGCATGAGCACGAGAGATTCAATCTGCTTCATGGTATCAAGCGCAACACCAACAACGATTAACAGTGCGGTACCGCCAAAATAAATACCTTCAATACCGGTCATCCAGCCGATAACGTTAGGCATCAGCGCAATCAGCGAAAGGAAAATTGCACCGGCAAGAGTAATTCTGGTCATAATTTTGTCCAGATAATCGCTGGTCGGTTTACCGGGGCGTAAGCCGGGGATAAAGCCGCCGTATTTTTTGAGATTGTCTGCCACATCATTAATATTAATGCTTACAGCAGTATAGAAATATGTGAAGAACAAAATCATTAATACATACAAAGTAGTTTGCAGCGGAGAACCCCATGCAAACCAGCCTGCAACGGTTTTAATCCAAGCAACATCCACAAACTGTCCGATAGTTACAGGGAACATTAAAATAGATGATGCAAAGATGATAGGAATTACGCCGGCCTGATTAACTTTCAGCGGAATATAACTGGAATGACCGCCGTACATTTTACGGCCAACCACGCGTTTAGCGTACTGTACCGGTACTTTACGGATTCCCTGCGTAATTGCAATTACGAAGACGATCATAGCAACTGCAATAACAGCGAATAAAAGTACATTTAAAGCATTGATTGTTCCGGCCTGCAAATACTGGTAAATTACGTTGAGCCCGTCAGGAATTCTCGAAACGATACCTGCAAAGATAATCAGCGAGATGCCGTTGCCAACACCTTTTGCTGTAATCTGCTCACCAATCCACATTAAAAATACAGTACCGGCAGTTAAGGTAATAGCAATTAAAAGAATCGAGAAAAAGCACGGGTCATTTATTGCCATCCTTAAACCGTAAGCCATACCCAATGCCTGGATAAAACCAAGAACAACCGTACCGTATCTGGTAACTTTGGTTAATTTCTTCTGTCCTTCAACGCCTTCCTTGCCCCACTGTTCCAAGGTTGGAACAACGACTTTGAGAAGCTGGAGAATGATAGAAGCATTGATGTATGGTGTAATACTCATCGCAAAAACAGAAAATTTGCTCAAGGCACCGCCAGAAAACATATCAAGCAAGCCCAGCAGATTACCGCTGTTAAACAGCTGCTCAATCATGCTTGCGTTAACGCCAGGAACAGGGATATGTGTTCCAGCCCTGAAAACTACGAACATAGCGAGGGTAAAAAGAATTTTACGCCTCAGTTCAGATACTTGAGAAAGATTTGCGAGGGCTGACAACACTTTAAATCACCTCTACTTTGCCGCCGGCTGCAATAATTTTTTCTTCAGCGGTTTTGCTGAAGCCCATAGCCTGAACGGTAAGTTTTTTGGTAAGCTCACCGTTGCCGAGAATACGAACGCCATCACGAACGTTTTTAATCATACCGCATTCAATCAGCATTACAGGTTCAACTACTGTGCCGTCTTCAAAGCAATTAAGGCTGCCAACATTGATTTCAACATAATCGGAGCCGAATCTATTATAGAAACCACGTTTCGGGAAACGCAGATACAAAGGTCTTTGACCACCTTCAAAGCCAGGGCGTTTTACACCGCCGGAACGGGATTTCTGACCCTTCTGGCCTTTGCCGGATGTTTTACCAAGACCGGAACCCAAACCACGGCCAACGCGTACATGCTTGGTTTTGGAACCCGGTGCAGGTGATAATTCATGCAGATTCATCTGTTGCACCTCCTCGCATTAAGCTTCAACGATTTCAACCTTCACAAGGTGTCTTACTTTGTGAAGCATACCGCGGATTGCCGGGGTATCGTCTTTTATTGCAGTAGAATTAATTTTTCCTAAGCCCAAAGCTTTTACGGTCATGCGCTGGTCTTGCGGATAACCGATAAGGCTGCGGGTCAGCGTAACTTTAAGTTGTTGCATCGAGCTTCCTCCTTAGCCAAAAATTTCTTGAACGGTTTTGCCGCGGAGAGCAGCAACCGTTTCAGCACTCTTTAAGGAACGAAGACCTTCAATGGTTGCACGAACTACGTTATTCGGGTTGTTGGAACCCTGGCATTTAGTAAGGATATCACGCACGCCAGCCAGTTCGAGTACGGCACGAACAGGGCCGCCAGCGATAACGCCGGTACCTTCTGCAGCCGGTTTTAAAAATACGCGGCCTGCACCAAACTCACCGATGCATTCATGCGGAATGGTTGTACCAACCAAAGCAACGTTAATCAAATTCTTTTTAGCGTCTTCTACACCCTTGCGAATAG
>USHB01000032.1 GCA_900554395.1 uncultured Phascolarctobacterium sp. | reverse complement strand
AAACCGGCTCCGATTCTTGGTCAGCATACTGACGAAGTATTGAAAGAATTTGGCTACACTGATGAACAGATTGCCAAACTGCATGAAGACGCAGCAGTTTAATTTTTAAATTCTCAATTTAATCCAACTTAAAATTTTAAATGATATGAGGATGGGAACTTGTTTCCCATCCTTTTTTGCTGTATAATATTGACGTTAATATATTTATTTTTAGGAGGCTATTTAATGAGTTTAGCTGTTGATACAACAAAGCGCAGTAAAAAATATGTTATAACTTACACCGTTGTAGGCATAGCATGCTTTGTTATGTTTATTGTATCTATTTTACGTTATGTGTACCTTAACATACTTGAACCTGTACCTATTTTCTTTTATGCAATGCTTATTTGGATTTTGCTTTTGCGCTGCAAGCCTACTTATGATGTAAGTGTAGAACGCAAATATTTAAAAATTGTTAAACATACCATTTGGGGCAAAACCAAGGTTTTTGAAATTCCGTACCGTGAGATTGCTGCTATTTTCAGCTATCAGCCGAAGCTGATGCGAACAGTAAAATTCCGTTATTCTTACAGATTGAATTCAGCGCTGGACGCACGTACTTTGTGGACTTTGGCATGGCGCAGAAGTTTTGATGACGGCAGCGAAGCCAATGTGCGTATTTATTTTAAAGCTTCTAAAGAGGTTATGGATGCATTGGCAGAAAAATTGCCTAACCGCGTAAATGTACCGGAAGAACTGGCTGACTTTAACATGCTTGTTAAAGAAGGCGTAATTGTAAATAACGAAAGAAAATTAAGAGAAGCAGAAGCAGAGATTTTGGATAAAACTGTTGAGGAACTTGATAAGGATGAAAAAATTGCCAAGGAACTGGTTGCTGAACAGGAAGCGAAAGAAGATTCTGCTAAATCAGTAAAAAAATAAAGAGGTGTAAGTGATGTATTGCAGATATTGTGGACACGAACTGCCGGATGATTCTGTTTTTTGCAGCAAATGCGGTAAAAAAGTACAGCATGATGGACAGGCGCAGGCCGGTGTTGGCACAGAGCCTGCAAAACAGCCTGAACCTAAACCAGAACCGGTTGAGCATTGCCGTTTGGAACTCGTTGAAATTGACAGTCCGTGGTCGTTGTTTGGTAACACACGCAACAGATTTCAGGCTGTTACCGATAAAGGCGAAATTATTTATCAATCGGAACGTTTTAAAGTAAGCGGTTTTAGTTATGACGGACCGGAAGAAGTTAGTAAAAAATACCGCGATTTGGTAGAAAAAGCTGTTTTAACACTTGCGGTTGATGGCTGGAAAAAACTTCCCGGGTATCGGCGCAGATGGTTTGAACTGGATTTTGAAAGAAAAATAAAAGATTGATTTTATAACTGCTTGTGTTAATGCACAGGCAGTTTTTCTTATATAAAGTTTTATTTGTGAAATTTTTTGCATAATCATGGCAATATATACACATAAACGTAAAAATTTGATATAATAAATTGGAGTATCTGTAAACGGGCTGCTAAATTTTATCAGCAGCTGGATACTGTTTGTTGGGAGGGTGATTTTTATTTGAGCCACAACAAGATGATGCTTTTGCCGGCCGATGACAGACCGCGCGAAAAGCTGATTGAACATGGCCCGGATGTGTTAAGTAATTCGGAATTATTGGCGATTTTAATCAGGACGGGTACAACTGAACGTTCAGCGCTTGATATTGCACGTGAACTGACGGAAAACGGAGGTTTTTACAGTAATATTGCGCAGGCGCATAGTGTAGCCGACCTATCTAAAATAAAAGGGCTTGGCCCAGCGAAAGCAGCTACTATTTTGGCGGCTGTGGAACTGGGCAGGCGTGTAGCCGGTGCTGAACCTCAAAAAAAGCAGAAGTTTTCATCACCGGAGGTTTGTGTAAGCTATTTAATGCCACGTATGCGGTATGAACGGCAGGAAAAGTTTGTTGTAATGCTTTTGGACAGCAAGAACCAGCTGATAAAATGCCAGAAAGTGTCGGAAGGTTCGCTGAATTTTTCGGTGGTGCATCCGCGAGAGGTGTTTGCGCCTGCTATGCTGCACCGTGCAGCATGTGTGCTGGCAGCGCATAATCATCCTTCGGGTGACCCGGCTCCGAGCATGGAAGACCGCAAACTTACACAGGCGTTAATGGCAACCGGCACAGTAATGGGTATTCCGCTTTTGGACCATATCATTATTGGTGACGGCAGGTATTTTAGTTTTAGAGAAAACGGTTATTTGGATGAATGAGGTGTAAATAATGTTTGGTTTGTTTAATAAATTTTCGCATGACATGGGCATTGACCTGGGAACCGCTAATACGTTGGTTCATGTAAAAGGAAAGGGCATTATTATCCGTGAGCCTTCCGTAGTTGCGGTTGATAAGGCTAATAATGAAGTATTGGCAATAGGCGCAGAAGCTAAACAGATGATTGGCCGTACTCCCGGGCATATTATTGCCATTCGTCCGATGAAAGACGGCGTTATTGCTGATTTTGACATTACTCAGTCGATGCTGAAATTTTTTATAAAAAAGGCTATCGGCAAAAATTCGCTGGTGCGTCCGCGCATTGTTGTTGGCGTGCCTTCCGGTGTTACCGAGGTTGAAAAACGCGCTGTTATTGATGCGACTGTACAGGCCGGTGCGCGCGAAGCATATCTTATTGAAGAACCTATGGCTGCAGCTATCGGTGCCGGTTTACCGGTGCAGGAAGCAACCGGCAGCATGGTTGTTGATATTGGCGGCGGCACTTGTGAAGTTGCTGTAATTTCTTTGGGCGGCATAGTTGTAAGCAAATCTATCCGCACCGGCGGCGACGCTATGGATGATGCTATTGTGCGTTATATACGCAAATCTTTCAATTTGCTGATTGGTGAACGTACTGCTGAAGAAGTAAAAATTAATATCGGTACCGCTATGCCTTTGGAAAACCCGGAAGAAATGGAAATCCGCGGACGCGATTTGCTGAGCGGTTTGCCGAAAAATATTACAATTAACAGCAACCATGTTTGCGAAGCGTTGGATGAGCCTGTAACCAATATTTTGGATGCAGTTAGAAATACGTTGGAACGCACTCCGCCTGAACTTGCTGCCGATATTATGGACAGAGGCGTTGTTATGACGGGCGGCAGCTCGCTTTTGCGCAACCTTGACCGCATTATGAGCAGGGATACCGGCATGCCGGTTTATGTATCTGACGATGCTCTCAGCTGCGTTGCATTGGGTACCGGCCTTGCAGTTGAAAATGTTGATATTTACAAAAAAGGCTTTATGGCATCTAATACCACTGACTGAAGGAATAACGTGTGAACAAGAAGTATTTAAGCATTGGTTTAGCTGTTGCGGTGCTGCTGACGCTGTTTGCGATGGCTTTGCATGACCCGCTGCGTTTCCCGGTAGTTAACAGAGTTGTGACTGCTGTTATAACCCCGTTTGCAGCGGCAAGCAATGCTGTTGGCGGCTGGGTGAATGATACCGGTGATGCGATGACAACAGTTAAAACATTGCAGCAGGAAAACGAAACATTACAAAACGAAATTAGCGAGCTGCGTTACGCAAATC
Source organism: uncultured Phascolarctobacterium sp. (assembly GCA_900554395.1). Classification (GTDB taxonomy): domain Bacteria; phylum Bacillota; class Negativicutes; order Acidaminococcales; family Acidaminococcaceae; genus Fusicatenibacter_A. The sequence goes on along the minus strand of USHB01000032.1, from coordinate 7,292 downwards.
TTGCTATGGCAGAAATTTATGCGGAAAACCAACGCCTGCGTGAGATGCTGAATTATAAAAATTCGCATCCGGAGCAGCGTTTGGCAGTTGCAAAAGTTTTGGGGCGTGCGCCCGGAGACTTGCGCGACAGCCTGTATATTGACAAGGGCACAGATGATGGCGTGCAGCAGGATATGGCCGTTGTAACGCCGCAAGGGCTTGTAGGGCTTGTGGATGAAGCCTATCCTTCTTCTGCAAAGGTTACGCTGGTAACAAGCACGCGCTGCAATGTCGGTGCGCGTATTTTGCGTGCCAATTCGCGTGCGGTAGGCATTGTAACCGGCCGCGGCAGTGACAATGTGCCGCTGCTGATGGAGCATTTGCAGCGTGAAGCAGATGTTTTGCCGGGCGATGTTGTAGTGACCAGCGGTTACAGCCAAAATCATCCGGCCGGTATTGTTATCGGCACGGTTAAAAACAGCAGCCTTGATGCGGCAGGCCTTTTGCGTAATGCTACCGTAGAACCTGCTGCCGTAAAAAACGGCATGGAAGAAGTATTTGTTGTTATCTGGCATCAGCAGGATGGTAATGCAAAATGAAACGAATGCTGTTTTTTATAGTTTATATAGTATTTTTGGCTTTGCAGATTACGGTAGAGCAGCCTGAATGGTTTAAATTTGATTTGGTTTTGCTCTATGTTTACGCCATGGCAATGATTTACGGCGCACAAACCGGCGCAGCCATTGGCGGTGCCGCGGGACTTATATATGATTTGCTGAACGGAGCCGTGTTTGGTTTTCATACAATAACCCGCAGTGCGGTAGGATTTGTAACCGGTTATATTAAAGAGCAGGTTTTTAAAGAACATTTTGCCTACCATATAACTGCGGCATTTGTGATAACAGCAGGCATACGCATGCTGTTTTTCTTTGTGGCGCTCTTTTTTACGCCTGTTGCCGACAGCAGTTTTTTTGTTGGCTATTTGGAGGAAAGCCTGGCGTATTGCCTGGGAAATATAGTGTTTGTGGTGCCTGTATATAAATTATGCTGGTTTATAGAGCGCTGGCATAAAGACAGATAGGCTTATTTAGAAGGAGTATTGGCAATGCTGAACAAAAGATATGCAAACAGATTAGAAGCCATGTTGATTGCTGCTGTGTGCATTTTGCTGCTGCTTTTGGGACGCATGGCCTATTTGCAGCTTTTTAAAGGTGATTTTTACGGCGAACAGGCAGACGGCAACCGTTTGCGCCGCACCAAAGTTACAGCTCCGCGCGGTATTTTTTATGACAGGGACGGAGTGGAACTTGTTAACAATCTTCCCGGTTATGTAGTGGCGCTGCGCAGGCAGAACAATCCGTATGACGAAGAAATTTTGCGTGCATTATCGGAGATTATTGAAATGCCGGTAGCCGAAATGCGCAAAAAGCTGGAAGAAAACAGCGACAGTTACGAACCGACACGCTTGAAAAGCAATATTACGCCGGAAATGCTGACCAAACTTGAAGAAAAGAAAAACGAACTGCCGGGCGTAATGATAGAAATTCAGCCCGTGCGCAATTATTTGTTTAAAGAACTTGCCGTACACGCCATTGGTTATGTTGGCGAAGTAAGCCAATACGATATTACCCAGGGCTCTTATAAAGATATGCCTGTTGGAAGCGTAGTAGGCAAATTCGGGCTTGAAAAAACATACGATAAATATATACGCGGACAGGACGGCAGTTATGATGAAGAAGTTGACGTAAGCGGCAGCGTTGTTAAGCAGCTTGGGCAGATAGACCCGGTGCCGGGCAAAAGTTTGCAGCTGACGATAGATAAAGATTTGCAGCAGGTAATGGAAAAAGCCGTGGATGAACATTTGGCGTATTTGCGTTCATCCGGTTTGGCTCCTAATGCACGTGCGGCGGCAATAGTTGCGCTGGATCCGAAAACTGGCGCAGTGCGTGCAATGGTAAGCCGTCCTGCTTTTGACCCCAATCTGTTTGTAAACGGCATCAGTGAAAAAGACTGGAACGTAATTAATAATGACCCTAACTATCCGATGGGCAATAAAGTTATCGGCGGTGAATATCCGCCGGGCTCGCCGTTTAAAATTGTTACCGGCGCAGCAGCTTTGGAACTTGGCAAGGTAACGCCGGAAGAAAAGATTTTTGACAGCGGCAAGCACTGGCTTGTACCAATGGGCAACGCCGGCGGTGAAGCGCTTGGCTGGATTGATTTCCATGAAGCGCTGCGTAAATCGGATAACGTATATTTTTATGAGATGGGCAACCGCCTCGGTATTGATAATATAGTAACTTTTGCCAAAAAATTTGGTATCGGCTCACCGACAGGCATAGAGCTGGAAGGTGAATTAAGCGGGCTTTTGCCTACGCCGGAGAACAAAAAGAAAGCCTTCCCGGGCGAAAGCTGGATGCTTGGCGATACTTTCAACGCTGCAATCGGGCAGGGCATTAACCTGGCAACGCCTTTGCAGCTTGCTATGTTGATGAGCTGCGTGGCTGCTGACGGCGTATATCATCCGCCGTATCTTGTAGAAAATTTATTAAATAACGACGGCAGTGTTTTTCAAAAGGTAGAACACGCTCCGGCAAGGAATATCGGCATATCCATGCACACGCTGCGGCTTATTCAAAAGGCTTTGGAAGGCGTAGCTGAAGAAGGCGGTACAGCATCGTATTTTGCCAGTCTGCCGCAGCAGATTGCAGCTAAAACCGGTACTGCCGAAAATCCGCACGGGCGTGACCACGGGCTTTTTGTAGCTTATGGTCCGTCTGATAACCCGGAAATTGTTGTAGCATGTATTGTAGAACAGGGCGGTTTCGGTACATCTGCGGCCGGACCGATTGTTTATAAGGTTTTTGAAGAATGGTTCAGGCAGAAGGGGTTTGTAAATACAGCCCAGCCTGCCAAGTAACGGAGGCAGTATGCAGAGATATTTGCGTAATATAGACTGGTGGCTGGTAGGGGCAGTTTTTGCCCTTATCGGCATCGGGCTGATGCTGATTTCCAGTGCAACGCATTCTTATGCTGTTGCCACAGGCAAAGCATGGCATGTGCAGCGCCAAAGCATTTTTGTTGCTATAAACGTGCTTCTGGTAATTGTTTGCCTGCGTTTTGATTACCGGCTTTTGCAGCAGATAGCCAAGCCTTTGTATATTTTTAATCTGGTTTTACTGCTTGCGGTAATGTTTGTAGGACATTCCCAGCTTGGTGCGCAAAGGTGGATTCAGATAGGGCCTGTAACAATACAGCCTTCGGAATTTGCCAAGGCAATAATTATAGTCTGCCTTGCTGCGTTTTTAGCCAAAAGGGCAGAACTATACACTGATTTTTCAGATTATTTGCCGGCGATAGCTTATGTGTTTGTGCCGTTTGTGCTGGTAATGCGCCAGCCGGATTTAGGTACGGCACTGGTGTTTGCGGTTATAGCCCTTGGCATGCTGATTATGAGCGGCTTTAAAATGCGCTGGCTGGCAATGCTGAGTGGGGCCTTTGTGGTGCTGATGCCGGTGTTCTGGCTGATTTTAAAAGAGTATCAGAAAAACCGCATCCGTGTATTTTTAGACCCTGAGCTCGACCCCTTTGGTGCAGGCTATCATGTAATACAGTCTAAAATTGCTATCGGCAGCGGGCTGCTGACAGGTAAGGGATGGTTTGCCGGTACGCAGAGCCAGTTAAACTTTTTGCCGGAAAACCATACGGACTTTGTTTTTGCCGTGGCAGGCGAGGAGTTTGGCTTTATCGGCGTAACGGTAATACTTTTGCTTTATGGCATTATTATCTGGCGCGGGCTTACCATTGCGCTTAATGCCGAAGATGATTTCGGCACGCTTCTGGCGGTAGGCATAACATTTATGTTTACCTTCCATATGTTTGTCAATATCGGTATGACGGCCGGTATTATGCCTGTTACCGGCATACCGCTGCCGTTTTTAAGCTACGGCGTAAGTTCACTGACAACGAATATGTTTTTGGTAGGCTTATTGCTTAATATACGCCTGCGTAAGCAGCAGCTGCAATTTTGAGGAGGAACAACGTGAACAAGGATTTAACGATAGATATTTTGAGCAGTGTTGCCAAACCTGCGCGCTATACCGGCGATGAGTTCGGCAGCATTGTTAAAACTCCGGAAGAAACGGAAGTAAGCATTGCCCTGGCTTTTCCGGATGTGTATGAAATTGGCATGAGCTATTTGGGCTTTAAAATTTTATACCACATTGTAAATAAAGAGCAGGGATTGGCGGCAGAACGAGTGTGCGCGCCATGGACGGATATGGAAGCCAAAATGCGTGAGCATGATATACCTCTGCGCAGTTTGGAAACTGATAAAGTGCTGCGTGATTTTGATTTTGTTGGTTTTACCTTGCAGTATGAATTATCTTACACCAATATTTTAAACATGCTCGATTTGGGCAAAGTGCCGGTGCTTGCCGGAGAACGCGGCGAAAATGACCCATTTGTGGTTGTTGGCGGTCCGTGCGTTTATAACCCGGAACCACTTGCCGATATTTTTGACCTTGCCGTTATTGGCGAGGGCGAAGAAGTTTTGGTGGAGCTGCTAAATGCTTACCGTGAATGGAAAAAAGCCGGCAAACCGGGCGGACGCTGCGGATTTTTGCAGGAAGCAGTAAAAATTAAGGGCATTTATGTACCCAGCTTTTACAATGTAGAATATAACAGCGATAATACTGTAAAAGAAGTTGAGCCTGTTTATGAAGGCGCGCCCAAAACCATTGAAAAACGTGTTATTGCCGATTTGAATGATGTAGATTTCCCAACAGCGCCGGTTGTGCCTTTTGGAGAAATTGTACATGACCGCATTATGCTTGAAGTGTTCCGCGGCTGTACACGCGGTTGCCGTTTCTGCCACGCAGGCATGGTGTACCGTCCGGTGCGCGAACGTCATCCGGAAGTGTTAAAAGCCTTGGCGCGTAAATTGGTGGATAATACCGGCTACAACGAAATTTCACTGGTATCTTTAAGCACGGCGGATTATACCTGCCTTGCGCCGATGATACATGACATGATAGAAGAATTTAAAGACGAACGCGTCAGCGTATCTTTGCCTTCCTTACGTATCGACAGCTTTTCCGTTGACCTTGCCAAAGAAGTACAGGCAGTACGCAAAAGCGGGCTTACTTTTGCTCCGGAAGCAGGCAGCCAGCGTATGCGTGACGTTATCAACAAAGGCGTAACGGAAGAAGATTTGATGAACGCCGTCAGCGCAGCCTTTAAATCCGGCTGGAGCAGCGTAAAACTGTACTTTATGATAGGCCTGCCGGGCGAAACGGATGAAGATGTGCTTGCCATTGCGGATTTAGCCAAAAAAGTGCAGTATAAATACCGTGAAATTACCGGCAAAGGCGGCTGCAAAGTAACCGTAAGCGCCAGCAGTTTTGTGCCTAAACCGTACACTCCGTTCCAGTGGAGCGCGCAGAACAGCATGGATGAATTGCGCCGTAAACAGTATTTCTTAAAAGATGCTTTGAAGGTGAAAAATATTACTTTCCAGTATCACGACCCGGAAACAAGCATTATGGAAGCGGTTTTTGCACGTGGCGACAGACGTTTAGGCAAGGCGCTTTATCTTGCATGGCAGCGCGGCGCCAAGTTTGACGGCTGGAGCGAACAGTTTGATTATAACCGCTGGCTTGAAGCATTGGCTGACTGTGGGCTTGATAAAGACTTTTATATTGCCCGCGAACGCGGCGAAAACGAAGTATTTCCGTGGGAACATATTCAGCCTGCGGTATCGCGTGCATTTTTGCGCAACGAATATAAAAAAGCGCAGCGCGGCGAACTTACGCATGACTGCCGCCGCGGAAGCTGCACCGGCTGTGGTGTATGCCAGAAACTGGGCGTAGAAGTTAAAGTGGAAGGTTAAATAAAATGAAACTCAGATTAAAAATAACCAAAGATAAAAGTATAAGATTTATCTCTCATCTTGAATATGTGCGCACTATTGAGCGTGCTATCCGCAGGGCGAAGCTGCCTGCCGCATACAGCGAAGGCTTTAACCCGCACTTAAAATTTTCACTGGCATCTGCGCTCGGTGTAGGCGTGGTAAGCTATGCGGAATTTTGTGAAATTGAACTGGCAGAGCCCATGACGGCGGAAGAAGCAGTGGCAAAAATGCAAAAAGCACTGCCGCGTGGCATCCGCATTTTTGCGGCAGATGTAACAGCAACCAATGCGCCTGCGCTGATGTCTGAAGCGGGCGGAGCAGATTACAGAGTAACACTGCCGTATGATAAGCCGGTAGATGAAGCAGTAAAGCTGTTTAATGAAGCCGAAAGCATAATTTATGCCAAAACAGCGCCCAAAGCAAAAACAAAGGTAAAAGAAATTGACGTTAAGTTTTTTATACCGCACCTTAAGGCTCAGCAAAACGGCGGCGAACTGGTGCTCACTTTTAGCTGCCGCATAACACCCAACGGCAGCATGAAAGCCGTTGATTTAATAAATACCTTAAACCAGCAGTACAACTTAAACCTGCCTGCCGAAAAAGCAGACATAGAACGCCTTGACCTTTATAAATATGACCTCCACGGCAATAAACTACCGATGTTGGGTGAGGATATGGTTGAGGTTAAATAGTAAAAACGCCAGATACGTTTTAATCGTATCTGGCGTTTACTTTACTTAAATAAAATGCAGGTAAAAATATTATTTATGTTGAATAGAATAATATATTAGTATTGGAGGTGTTTTATGGAATATTTGGCACACCGCGATGAAGAAAAACATTTAGAGCAAACTATTAGTGAACATGCTGAAGGAACAGCGGCCTATGCGAAAAAATTTTCAGCTATGTTTACGGAACCGGTTTATGGTGAGCTTTTGGGAATGTATCATGATATAGGAAAATATAGCAACGAATTTCAAAATTATTTAGAGTTTGGTGGAATAAAGGGCAGTGTTGACCATACTGGCGCAGGAAGTAAGGTCTTTTTTGATTGCGCTCTTTTATCTAAAAATTCTACTTTTTTTCTTTTAGGAATGTGTATAGCAGGACACCATGGTGGATTGCCTGATATAGGCAGCAATATTAATACATTAGAAAAAGGGAGCTTTTTTTACCGTATCCAAAATAGTAAATTGCCAGATTTTAGTGCTTATAAACAATTTACACCTGAAATTAAATTTAATTTAGTGCCGAATATTATGACTACATTAACATCTGCTTTTTCACAGATGTTTTATGTAAGAATGTTATATTCATGCCTTGTTGATGCAGATTATCTTGATACAGAAGCATTTATGATGCAAAATAATGTTACAAGAAGTGGTTTTGCTGATCTTAAAGA
>USHB01000031.1 GCA_900554395.1 uncultured Phascolarctobacterium sp. | reverse complement strand
CTTATTGACAAAATTAGTTAGCGGTAGTAAACTATAATATGCGAAATAAAGTTAGATAAAACTAACTTAAAGTATTAAAGAAAGTTAGCGCAAGCTACAAAAAGGGAGATGGTTGAAATTATGCCGTTAACTTTTGCCGCTGCCGGCGAGGTAAATACAATCAAGTTGATACGCGGAAAAATTGAAACAGTACGCCATCTGGAAAGCATGGGGTTTGTAGAAGGGGCAGCTATTACCGTCATATCCAAACTTGCCGGAAATTTAATCGTCAATGTTAAAAATGCGAGGGTTGCTTTAAACAAAGAACTTGCTTCAAAAATAATGATTTAACGGAGGTAGGCCATGAAAACGCTTAAAGATGTTGCAGTAGGCCAGACGGTTAAGGTATGCCGGCTGGGGGGAGAAGGCGCCATCAGACGCCGTATAATGGATATGGGGATTACTAAAGGTACTGATATTTATGTACGCAAAGTAGCACCTTTAGGCGATCCTATTGAAGTAACAGTAAGAGGTTATGAACTTTCTTTACGTAAAGGTGAAGCTGAAAATATTTTGATTGATTAATTTGAGGAGGGATTAAAGTGGCTGTAAAAATTGCACTGGTCGGCAACCCTAACTGCGGTAAAACGACCATGTTTAATAATTTAACCGGCGCTAACCAGTATGTAGGCAACTGGCCGGGCGTTACGGTTGAGAAAAAAGAAGGCAGATTAAAAGGTTATGACGATGTAATTGTAACTGACCTGCCGGGTATTTATTCGCTTTCTCCATATACTCTGGAAGAAGTAGTTTCCCGTAATTATCTTATTAATGAACGTCCTGATGTTATTTTAAACCTGGTGGACGGCAGCAATATTGAACGTAACCTGTATCTGACCACGCAGCTTTTGGAAATGGGCCTGCCCGTTGTAATTGCCATTAACATGATTGATATTGTCCGTAAAAACGGCGACAAGATTGATATTAATGCTTTGGGCAAAAAACTCGGCTGTCCCGTTATTGAAACTTCTGCTTTAAGCGGGCTGGGCTTAAAAGAGGCTGCTGCCAAAGCGGTAGAACTTGGCAAAGCTAAACAGAACAGCTGCAAACCTTTGGCTTTCAGCACCGAAGTTGAAAAAGCACTGGAAGAAATTAAATACATTATGGGTAGTTCCCTGCCGGAATCCGGTGCAAGATGGACACTGATAAAACTGTTTGAACGCGACCGCGAAGTTTGGAAAAAATATAATTTGCCGGACGTTATTCAAAAACAGCTTGAAAAAATTATCGGCGGTGTGGAAGAAAAACTTGACGATGACTGCGAAAGCATTATCACCAATGCCCGTTACGATTATATCAGCGGTTTGATGGCTGACTGCGTTAAAAAAGTTAAAACCGGCATGACTACTTCCGATAAAATTGACCAGATTGTTACCAACCGTATTCTGGCGCTGCCGATTTTTGCTTTGGTAATGTTTTTGGTTTATTATATTTCCATCGGCACTATCGGTACTGATGCTACTGACTGGACGAATGATGTGCTGTTCGGCGAAATGATTATGCCTTCCGTGCAGACGGCGATGGAAAATGCCGGTGCTGCTGAATGGCAGGTATCGCTTGTGGTTGACGGCATTATCGGCGGCCTTGGCGCACCGATTGGCTTTGTGCCGCAGATGGCTGTAATGTTCTTCCTGCTGGCAATTCTTGAAGATTGCGGTTATATGGCGCGTATTGCCTTTATTATGGACCGTATTTTCCATAAATTCGGCCTTTCCGGCAAAAGCTTTATTCCGTTTTTAATTTCCTCCGGCTGCGGCGTGCCCGGCATTTTGGCAACGCGCACCATTGAAACGGAAACTGACCGCCGCATGACGATTATGACAACAACCTTCATTCCGTGCGGTGCCAAACTTCCGGTTATTGCTCTTATCGCCGGCGCAATTATGGGCGGCGACTGGTATATGGCGCCTATCATGTACTTTATCGGTATTGTTTCGGTTGTGTTTGCCTGCCTGATTTTGAAGAAAACCGAAATGTTTGCAGGCGACCCGGCACCGTTTGTAATGGAACTTCCGCAATACCATCTTCCGGCAGCTAAAAACGTGCTGCTGCATACATGGGAACGCTGCTTTGCCTTCATTAAAAAAGTAGCAACCATTTTGTTCCTCGTTTGCGTAGTAATGTGGTATCTTTCCACTTACGGCATCGGTGCAGAAGGTTACGGCATGGTTGAGCCGGAAGACAGCTTTATTGCCGATATGGGCGGAGCCATTGCCTGGATTTTTGCTCCGCTTGGCTTTGGCGAATGGCAGGCCGTTGCGGCTTCCATCTCCGGCTTTGTAGCCAAAGAAGCTATTGTAAGTACCATTGGCGTGCTGATTGGCGTTGGCGAACTTGCTGAAGACGATGCAAGCCTGTGGGCAGCAACAATGGGTATGTTCCAAAACCCGATGGCAGCGTTCAGCTTCCTGGTATTCAACCTGCTTGACAGCCCGTGCCTGGCTGCAATCACTACCATGAACAAAGAACTTGGCAGTCGTAAATGGCTGTGGTTCGCCATCATTTTCCAGAACGTGTTTGCTTATGCAATGACCTTCCTCATTTATCAGTTTGGCCTTGTTCTTATTATGGGTGAACCGTTCAGCGCTATGACCGGCATTGCCTGCGTAGTTGCGGTAATCATGCTTTACATGATGTTCCGTCCTGCGCCGAAAGCAAAAGCCTCTCTGCGTTCTGTAAATGCTTAATTAAAAATTTTGTGATATAATAGCGTTGTATTAATGTAAGCTGCGCGGGTATTATGCCTGCGCAGTTTACGGCACTTAAAAAGGAGGTACAGTTATGATTAGCTGGATTATAAATGCTGTATTGCTTGCTGCTATTATTATGGCTGCAAGATACTGCTGGAAAAAATTCCGCCGCGGCGAATGCATCGGCTGCTCTGAAAGCGGCTGCAATAGCTGTGCCGGAGGCTGCTGCCATTGCCATGATGCGCAGCCGAAAACAAAATAACCGCCTAATACTGTTATCCGCTTGACATCACGCCTGTTAATTGATAAGATATTAACTATCAAAATACTTGTTAATAACTGTGAACGGAAGTAGTAAAAGCACAGGCTTTTGCAGAGAGGGCGCGCACGGCTGCAACGTGCCTAAAGCAATGGCTTTGAAGTAGTCCGGGAGTTGGCAGGCTGAACTGAAAGTAAGTTTGCCCGTAAGCGTGCGTTAAGCGTTTCAAGGTGTCCGGCTTATGCCGGGAAGATAGGTGGTACCGCGATTTTTGTCGTCCTGTTTGTAATAAACAGGACGTTTTTTATTACTTTTGCAAATTTTTGACTGGAGGAATAAACATGACAGAAGAACACAACATCCCCAAAGTTTATGATCCTGCTTCTGTTGAAAAGAAATGGTATGAATTTTGGGAAAAGAACAGATATTTCCATGCTGAGCCGGAACCCGGCAAAAAGCCTTTCAGCATTGTAATTCCGCCCCCGAATATTACCGGCAAACTGCATATGGGCCATGCGCTTGATAACACTTTGCAGGATATTTTAATCCGCTGGCACCGCATGATGGGCGATAATACCCTGTGGATGCCGGGTTATGACCATGCAGGACTTGCAACGCAGATTAAAGTAGAAGAAGTTTTGAAAAAAGAAGAAGGCAAAACCCGTTTTGACCTCGGCCGCGAAGAATTTGTAAAACGCGTTTGGGAATGGAAGGAAGAATACGGCGACCGTATTATCAACCAGCTTAAATGCCTTGGTATTTCCTGCGACTGGGAACGCAAACGCTTCACCATGGATGAAGGATGCTCCCGCGCTGTACGCGAAACCTTTGTAAGCCTGTTTGAAAAAGGGCTTATTTATAAAGGCACGCGCATTACCAACTGGTGCGTTAACTGTCATACCGCATTGAGCGATATTGAAGTTGAACATGAAGATACTCCGGGACATTTGTGGCATGTGCGTTATCCGGTTATTGGCGAAGAAGATACCTATCTTACCATTGCTACCACCCGTCCGGAAACCATTCCCGGCGATACCGCCGTTGCCGTTAACCCGGAAGATGAACGTTATGCAAACCTTATCGGCAAAAAACTGCGCCTGCCTATCATTGGCAGAGAAATTCCCGTTATTGCCGACAGTTATGTAGATACCAAATTTGGTACCGGTGCCGTAAAAATTACGCCGTCGCATGACCCCAATGACTATGAAATGGGACTGCGCCATAACCTGCCTGAAATTGTAGTTATCGGCAAGGACGGCATTATGACGGAAGATGCTGGCCCGTTTGCAGGTTTGGAACGCTACGAGTGCCGCAAACAGATTGTTGCCCGCTTAAAAGAAGAAGGCTATCTTGTTAAAATAGAAGACCACAGTCACGCGGTAGGCCATTGCCAGCGCTGCCATAATATTGTAGAACCATTGGTAAGCACTCAGTGGTTTGTAAAAATGCAGCCGCTTGTTAAAGCCGCTGTGGATTGCGTTACCGACGGACGCACCCAGTTTGTTCCGGAGCGCTTTACCAAAAACTATACCGGCTGGATAGATAATATTCACGATTGGTGCATCAGCCGTCAGATTTGGTGGGGCCATCGCATTCCTGTATGGTACTGCGATGACTGCGGCGAAATGAGCGCCAGCCGCACCGATTTGGAAAAATGCCCGAAATGCAGCAGCACGCATATCCATCAGGATGAGGACGCGCTTGATACATGGTTCAGTTCTGCACTGTGGCCGTTCTCAACCATGGGCTGGCCTGATAATACCGATATGCTGAAACAGTTCTATCCTACCAGCGTGCTTGTAACCGGCTATGATATTATTTTCTTCTGGGTTGCCCGCATGCTGATTATGGGTATGGAATTTATGAAGGAAATTCCGTTTGAAAAAGTATTTATTCATGGCCTTGTACGCGACAGCCAGGGCCGCAAAATGAGCAAATCCCTCGGCAACGGCATCGACCCGCTGGAAGTTATTGAAAAATACGGCGCCGATACCCTGCGCTTTATGCTGATTACCGGCAATACTCCGGGCAATGATATGCGCTTCTACTGGGAACGTGTAGAAGGCACCCGCAACTTTGCCAATAAAATTTGGAACGCATCCCGCTTTGCGCTGATGAATATGGAAGGCTATGACAAGGATGCGGAACTTGCTCCTTACACCCTGGCTGATAAATGGATTTTATCCCGCCTGCAGGATACCGTTAAAGATGTTACCGGACTGCTTGAACGCTTTGAACTTGGTGAAGCAGGACGCGCAATTTATGACTTTATCTGGAGCGAGGTTTGCGACTGGTACATTGAAATTGCCAAACCGCGCCTTTACAACAAAGAAGCGGCGGCAGAACGCGCTACTGCACAGCATGTACTGGCAACCGTGTTGGTATCTGCCATGAAACTGCTGCATCCTTATATGCCGTTTATTACCGAAGAAATTTATCAGTGCCTGCCGCATGAAGCAGAAAGCATTATGATTTCCAAATGGCCCGTTGCCGATGAAAGCCTTATCGACCCTGAGGCAGAACGCGGCATGAACGCAATTATGGACAGCATTAAAGCTATCCGCAATATGCGTGCAGAAGTTAACGCTAACCCCGGCAAAAAAATACCGGCAGTAATGCTTGTTGCTGATGACCTGCGTGAAGTTGTTGCAGCAAACGACGGCTATATTAAACTTTTGGGCGGCATTGATAACCTTGAACTGCGTGCCATGAACGCCGAAAAACCGGAAAATGCCATGGCAGCAGTTGTAACCGGCATTGAAGTATATTTGCCGCTGGCAGGTTTAATTGATGTTGAAAAAGAAACCCAGCGTTTAAGCAAGGAACTGGCAAGCATGGAAAAAGATTTGCAGCGCGTAAGCGGCAAACTGAACAATGCAGGCTTCCTCGCTAAAGCACCGGAAGACGTTATTGCCAAAGAACGTGCAAAATCCGAAGAATTAACCGGCAAAATTGAAGCCGTAAAAAAACGTATGGCATATTTGGCAGAATTAAAGTAAAATTAAATAAAGGTCTATTGCGGCGCGGCATTTTGACCGCGCCGTTTTTTTACATATTAAAACAACCGGGAGAAGAACAATGAATTATAATGAAAGTTTGGCTTATCTGGACAGCCTTGGCAAGTTTGGCATTAAACTGGGTATGGAGCGCATTGAAGCGCTGCTGAAAGAACTGGACAATCCGCAGGATAAAATAAAAACTGTGCATGTAACCGGCACAAACGGCAAAGGTTCTGTAAGCAGCATGATTACCAATATTTTGCTGGCAAGCAATTTAAAAGCCGGTAAATTCATATCGCCGCACCTTGTAAAATATAACGAGCGTATCAGCATTAACAATAACGATATTACCGATGATGCTTTTGCGTTGGTTATCAGCGCTGTTAAAAAGGCGGCTGACAACATTGTTGAAAAAGGCGTATGCGAACAGCCGACGCAGTTTGAAGTTTTAACGGCTGCTGCATTTTTGCATTTTGCACTGGAAAAGGTTGATTATGCCGTTATTGAAGTAGGCCTTGGCGGGCTTTGGGACAGTACAAATGTGATTACGCCGGTAGTAAGTGTTATTACAAACGTGGCGCTTGACCACTGTGATAAACTTGGCAATACCATTGAACGCATTGCCATGCAGAAGGCGGGCATTATTAAGGAAAACGTGCCTGTCGTTACAGCGGCGGAAGGCGATGATGCTATCGGGCCTATCCGCGCGGTAAGCATGTTTAAGCAGGCGCGCCTTTATATTTACGGCCGTGCTTTTTGGGGCGAAGAAAAAGAAAGCAGTATGGATGGGCAGACTTTTAGCCTGCACGCCGGTGATGTTTACAGCAGCGATTATACAATCAAACTGCCGGGCGAGCATCAGATTGCCAATGCTTCCGTAGCTATTGTTGCGGCCAAGCTGGTATCCAAGCAGGATGACCGCATCAACGAACTGGCTTTGCATATAGGCGTTGCCAATACTTTTTGGCCCGGAAGGTTAGAGCGCATTGCCAAAAAGCCGGATGTTATTTTAGACGGTGCGCATAATCCAAACGGAGCCGAAGCACTGCGCAAAGCGCTTGATAAATATTACCCAACGCAGAAAAGAGTTTTTGTTATCGGCATGATGGGCGATAAAGATATGCAGCATGTACTGCATACTATTGTGCGCCCGCTGGATTTGGCATATACAGTACCGGCAGACGGCGGTGAGCGTGCTGCAAAACCGGAAGCGCTGGCTGGCATTATCGGCGCCAACGCCGCGCCTTGCGAAGATGTTTATGAAGCGTATTTAAAAGCAGTGCAGCAAGCCGGAGAAGACGGCGTGGTTGTAATTTGCGGTTCATTGTACTTGGTAGGCACTTTTAAGGCAAGGCTGCTTGCCGCAAGAAATGGTGGCAACTGATGGGCGCGGTAACAAAATACCACAGTGCAGAAAAATACGCATATTTGCTTTTGCTGTTCACGGCAGCGGTAATACCCGTTAACCAGGTTTTTACACTGCTTATGGTGGCGGTAACTTTTGTAGCGGGCTTTGCGGTTGCCGTAAAATACCACAAATTGCCGCGCGTGCCTGTGCTGCCGCTTGCGTTGCAAATGCTGCTGTATCTTTTGTTCGGCATAACATGGTTTTCGCTGCGCTTTTCGGCAGATGAGGCGGTATCGTCCTATAATTTTGGCTATGTTGTCGGGCAGTATGTTTTAATGGTGTGGCTGGTTCTGCATTATGGCGGCGACGGCAGGCTTGATTTTGACTGGAGCAAGCCGAAAGAATGGCCGCGCCCCATGCAGCTTTTTGCAGCCATATTAATAGTTGGTTTTGCCAATGGATTGTTTGGCATCTATCAGCATTTTACGGGTGTTGTGCCGACTGACCCCTGGGTGGATACGGCGGCGTTTCCGGAACTTAAAACACGTGTGGTAGGCACGCTTATAAATCCTAACATTTTTGCGGGCTATCTTGTTTTGTTGCTTAGTCTGGCAGTGCCGTTCATTAAAATAACAACGGGCAAAATACGCATTTTTTTGCTTGCTTTGGCGGCAGTGCTCGGCATAAGCCTTATTTATACTTTTTCGCGTGGCAACTGGGTTGCCTGTGCCTGCGCCATGGGTTTTTACTTTTTGTTTTTCTGGCGCAAATGGCTTATTCCGCTTGGGGTGGCAGCGGTTTGCGGCGTGTATTTTATGCAGGGGGCGGTACTGCACAGGCTGATGTCCATTTTCGGCACGCAGGATACAAGCGTTGCCCTGCGTTTTGCCTACCTTAAAAGTACGCTTTTTATTATTGAAGAACATCCTTTTGGGGTTGGCTGGTATGGGTTTCAATATATTTATCCGGAATACGATTTTTATTTAAACAATCCCAATGTAATCATGTACCATTGCCACAATTTAATGCTTAACATTCTGGCAGAACTCGGCTGGCATGGGCTGATAGTTTTTGTGCTGATACTTATGTTTTTGGCGTGGCATGCTTACAAGCTGGCGCGTTACGGCGTGCGCCCATGGATGCGTGCCGTGGGGCAGGGGTACTTGGCGGCCCTTGTTGGTATATTGGCGGGCGGGCTTACTGACCATGTGTATTTTAATATGGATATGGGGCTTTTGTTCTGGTGCGTGTCAATGCTGATGATGCAGTGCAGCCTTGTAAACAGGCTTTCGCCGTACGAACGGAAGAAAATTGCTTTACATACAGGAACAGACACGTTACAATAAAATCAGAATATTTTTAAATTTCATGGAGGACGAAATGAATTTAAAGGATGTACAGAGGGTTTTAAAAGCAAAAATCCTTGTAGGAGAAGAATTTATGGAGCGCCCGGTAGAAACCTGCTGCGGCAGTGACCTGATGAGTGATGTACTGGCTTTTACCAAATGCAACACCCTTTTGTGTACAGGCCTTACAAATATACAGGTTATCCGCACGGCGGGAATTACCGATTTGTGCGGTATTGTTATTGTGCGCGGCAAACTGCCTTCGCCGGATTTTTTAAATTTTGCGCGCGAAGCGGAAATGCCGGTTCTTTCTACCAATTTAACGCTGTTCGATGCCTGCGGTTTATTGTATGTGGCAGGCCTGCGCGGCTGTTCGCAGGAAAAAGGGGGCAGCGGCTTATGACTGAAGCGAAATCTGTAAAGATGAGTTATGATGTTGCTGGCGGCGATTTTGACCGTGCAGGCGAGGCTTCCGGCAATATTAAGCGCATGCTGCAAAGAATCGGCGTGCCGGCAGATATTGTGCGCCGCATTGCCATTGGCACTTATGAGGCGGAAATGAATGTAATCATTCATGCAGGCGGCGGTACTGTAAATGCTGAAATTTTTACCGACCATACAGTTATTAATATTACCGACCACGGCCCCGGCATACCTGATATTAAACTGGCAATGCAGGAAGGCTGGTCTACCGCGCCCGATTATATCCGCCAGATGGGGTTTGGCGCAGGCATGGGGCTGCCCAATATGATGAAGTGCAGCGATAAATTTGATATTCAGTCTAAAATTGGCGAAGGTACTTCTATTACAATGGAGTTTAACCATATCAGCGAAGATTTATAAAAGAGGTGATATAATTGGCAGAAGGTTATATTCACTCTGTCCGGTTTGTACGCTCTAAATGCAAGGGGTGCGTAACCTGCGTTAAGGCATGCCCGACCGATGCCATACGCGTACGCAACGGCAAGGCGGAACTTATACCATCGCGCTGCATAGATTGCGGCGAGTGTATGCGCCGCTGTGCATATCACGCAGTTGAAGCGTATTCAGATAAACTGGAAGAAATACAAAAATACCAATATAATATCGTTTTGCCGCCTCCTTCGCTGTATGCGCAGTTTCCGGCGGATATTACGGAAGAAACCATCCGCGGCGGCTTGAGCAATCTTGGTTTTGACGAGATTTTTGATGTAGCCGTTGCATCTGAATATATATCGCTTGAAATAGCTGATTATATTAAAAATTATAAAGGCGGGCGCAAACCGCTTATTTCCTGCGCCTGTCCGGCAGTGCTGCGGCTTATTCAGGTAAAATTCCCGGAACTTATTAAGCAGGTTGTGCCGGTGCTGCCTCCTGTGGAAGCGGCGGCTGTTTACGTTAAAAAAGAAGCAATGGAACGTTTAAAACTGGATGCTTCGCAAATAGGCGTATGGTTTTTGGCGCCTTGCCCGTCTAAAAACGCTAACATACGCCAGTCGGTTGACGTTGTGCATACCCAGCTTACCGGCAGCATTGCCATTTCTGAAATTTACGGCAAGCTGATGCGCAGCATTGGCAGTGTAAAAGAAAGCAAAAAAATAACGGCTTCATCTTCTTATGGCATGGGCTGGGGCTGTTACGGCGGCGAACTTGCAGCCATAGGCATAAAAAATGGCCTGGCGGTTCATGGCATTGAAAACGTATATGATGTTTTGGAACAGATTTCCATGAATAAAATGCCGGACATTGATTATGTGGAATGCCTTGCCTGCAGCGGCGGCTGTATTGGCGGGCCGCTGACTGCTGAAAATAAATTTGTGGCAGAAAAAAATCTTAAGCTACGCCTTGCGCGGATGCGTGAACAGGAACCGGCAGACCGCCTTGAGGCAATGGCTGCAAGCATGGTTTGCGAAGGTTTTCCTAAATCCGGTTCTTATGTAAAAAAACTGGTGCCGCGCCCAATGATGCAGCTGGATGACGATATTATGGAAGCAATGAAAAAGTTTGAACGGATGGAAGAAGTTCTGAATTCATTGCCGGGGCTGGACTGCGGTGCCTGCGGCGCACCGAACTGCCAGTGCCTTGCGGAAGATATTGTACAGGGCAAGGCAACTGAAATAGATTGTATTTTTAAACTGCGTGCCAGTGTAAAAAAACTGGCGCAGGGCATGCTGGAACTTGCCAAACAGATACCTATTTCCAATGATGGCATGGATTTAAACGATAACGGAGAAGAAAAAGATGCAGATAAAGGAAG
>USHB01000030.1 GCA_900554395.1 uncultured Phascolarctobacterium sp. | reverse complement strand
GCCCGCTGAGGAAGTAAACAAAGGCTTTAAAAAGGCCGTTGCAAAAATTGCAGGCCAGGTAAACATTCCCGGCTTCCGTAAAGGCAAAGCCCCCCGCAACGTTATCGAAATGCACTATGGCAAAGAAGCTGTAAAACAAGAAGCTTTTGAACTGGTTGCAAACCAGTGCTATACCGAAGCGCTTGAACAGGAAAAACTCATTCCGGTTTCCGACCCGAAAGTAGACAGCTCTGTCCAATGGTCATCGAAGAAAACAAAGATATGGAACTTACCATTAAAGTAACCCTTAAACCGGAAGTTAAACTTGGCGATTACAAAGAACTGCATGTAGAAAAAGAAGCAGTTGAAGTTACCGATGAAGCTGTTGAAGAACAGGTACAGGGCCTGCGCAACCGCCATGCCAAAATGGTTGAAGCTGAAGAAGGCGCTGTAATTGAAAAAGGCGATTTTGCCATTATCGACTTTGCAGGCACCGTTGACGGCGAACCGTTCAGCGGCGGCGAAGGCAAAGGCTATCCGCTGGAAGTTGGCTCCAATTCCTTCATCCCCGGTTTTGAAGACCAGCTCGTAGGCCTTAAAAAAGGCGATTCAACCGATGTGAACGTAACCTTCCCGGAAGAATATTTTGTAAAAGAACTTGCCGGCAAACAGGCAATTTTCAAAGTAAACATTCAGGATGTAAAACGCAAAGAACTGCCGGAACTGACCGATGAATATGTAGCAGCAAACAGCGATTGCAAAACCGTTGAAGAATTAAGAGCAAGCTACAAAGAACGCATGCAGAAAGCAGCAGAAAACAATGCTAAAATCGCTTACGAAAAAGCATTGATTGACCTTGCTGTTGCCAACGCTGAATTTGAAGTTCCCGAAATCATGATTGAAGACCGCATCAGCCAGATGATTGACGAAATGCGCATGAGCCTTGAAGCACGCAAACTTTCTTTGCAGCAGTACATGCAGTACAGCGGCATTGATATGAAACAGCTTCGTGAACGTCAGCATGACGCTGCTGTTGAAAACGTAAAAACCGACCTTGTTCTTGACGCTGTTGCCAAAGCTGAAAACATTCAGGTTTCCATGGAAGACGTTGACAGCGAACTTTCCGCTATCGCTTCCCAGCATGGTGCAAGCCTTGAAGACGTTAAGAAAATTATTAAATCCAACGGCACCATGGGCTTGCTGCTCGCAAACATTCTGCGCCGCAAAGCTGCCCATGTAATCATTGACAGCGCTAAATAATAAAGCGACTGGTTAAACCACAGAAAAGGGGTGTGACAATAATGAATTATGTGCCAATAGTTGTTGAACAATCCAACCGCGGCGAACGCTCTTACGATATATATTCCCGCCTTTTAAAGGACAGGATAGTTTTTGTTACCGGCGAGATAGATGATACTATGGCCAATCTCGTTATCGCCCAGCTGCTCTTTTTAGAGTCGGAAGACCCCGATAAGGATATCCATCTCTATATCAACAGCCCGGGCGGCAGCGTAAGCGCCGGCCTGGCAATTTATGATACTATGCAGTACATAAAGCCTGATGTTTCCACAATCTGCATGGGTATGGCCGCAAGCATGGCTTCCGTGCTTCTGGCTGCTGGCACTCCGGGCAAGCGTTTTGCCCTGCCGTACTCCAGAGTAATGATTCATCAGCCGTTAGGCGGCGTACAGGGGCAGGCTTCTGAAATTGAAATAACCGCACGCGAAATTTTGCGTGTGCGTGACGAGATGAACGGCATCCTCGCCCGCCATACCGGCCAGACCAAAGAAAAGATTGCGCAGGACACTGACCGCGATAACTATATGACCAGCCAACAGGCTAAAGAATACGGCCTGATTGATGAAGTTGTAACGCGTAAACAGCCTGCAAATGAAAAATAAAGGCTTTAAGGAGATATTTGAAATGAAATTCGGTGGGGACAATCACCACGATACCCCTGTCTGCTCATTTTGCGGCAAGCGCGAAGCGCAGGTAAGCAAAATGTTCAGCAAAGTTTTGGGCGAAGGTGACTTGTTTATTTGCGATGAGTGCATAAAACTCTGCAATGAAATGCTTGAAGAAGAAATGCGGGCAAGAGCAGTACAGCATGCAGATATTGCAGAACTGCCCAAACCCAGAGAAATAAAGGCTATTTTGGATGAATACGTCATCGGTCAGGAAGAAGCTAAAAAAACCCTCGCCGTTGCCGTTTACAACCATTATAAACGCATTGATTACGAACTGAACCATGCAGGCGCTGAAAGGGATGTTGAGCTGCAAAAATCCAACATTTTAATGCTCGGTCCTACCGGCAGCGGCAAAACGCTGCTGGCGCAAACCCTGGCAAAAATTTTGCAGGTTCCGTTTGCCATTGCCGATGCAACTGCGCTTACCGAAGCCGGTTACGTTGGCGAAGACGTAGAAAACATTCTGCTGCGTTTAATCCAGAATGCCGATTATGACATTGAGCGTGCTCAGCGCGGCATCATCTACATAGATGAAATTGATAAAATTTCCCGCAAGTCCGAGAATCCTTCCATAACCCGCGATGTATCGGGCGAAGGCGTACAGCAGGCGCTTTTAAAAATTCTTGAAGGCACGGTTGCCAATGTTCCGCCGCAGGGCGGGCGCAAACATCCGCATCAGGAATTTTTGCAGATTGACACAACAAATATTCTGTTCATCTGCGGCGGCGCTTTTGACGGTCTGGAAAATATTATCAGCCAGCGCACCGGCAAGAAAAACCTTGGCTTCGGTGCCGATATTAAAACCAAAGATGAAATCAGCCTGACGGATACCTTTAAAAAGGTGCTGCCGGAAGATTTGATGAAGTTTGGTTTAATACCGGAATTTGCCGGACGCCTGCCGGTTGTTGTAACACTGGAAGCGCTTGATAAGGCTGCTCTGATTAAAATTTTGCAGGAGCCTAAAAACGCACTGGTTAAACAGTACCAGCATTTCCTTGCCATGGATAATGTGGAACTGGAATTTGAACCGGAAGCGCTCGACGCCATTGCCGAAGAAGCACTGAAACGCAGTGCCGGCGCACGTGGCCTGCGTGCCATTATTGAGTCGGTAATGCGCAACGTAATGTATGAAGTGCCTTCACGCAGCGACGTTGTAAAATGTATTGTAACGGCTGATGCCATCCGCAACCATGCGGAACCGAAAATGATTGTTTCAGCCGGCTGAAATTAAAATAAGGGGGAGGGAAAAACCTTCCCCTTTTTGGTTTTATATGGCTTTTGTGATACAATGTTATTAAAGCCAGATATGATTTGAGATTTTTAAAATAGGGGGATGCTAATAGCAATGGAAGCATCAGGACAATTAATGCCGTTGCTGGCGTTAAGGGGCATTATCGTTTTCCCGGGAATGACGGTAAACCTTGACGTCGGCAGGGATAAATCAATAAATGCGGTTAACGCAGCTATGCAGAACGATAAAAAAATTCTGCTTGTTACGCAGCGCGATGCCGAAACTGCAGACCCGAAGCGTGAAGATTTATACGCTTTTGGCGTTGTTGCCGAAATTAAACAGCTTTTAAAACTGCCAAGCGGAGCCCAGCGCATTTTGATACAGGGTATTAACCGCGTACAGCTTACATCCGTTATAGATGCACCGTTTAAGGACACCTACCTTGAAGGGTTTGTGCAGCCTTTTGAAAGCATTGAGCCGGAAGAAAACGCTGAAACCGAAGCTATGCGCCGCGTGCTTTTGCAGAGTTTTGAAAAATGGCTTATTACCGGCAAAAAAGTAACCACGGAGGTTATGCTTAATTTTAAAAACATTACTACTGCTGGTGAAATTGCCGATATTATTGCCGGTTACCTTACCATCAGCATTGATGAGAAGGAAGAACTGCTGGAACTTGCCGACGTAAAAGAGCGTATGCAGAAATTATACGCCTTTTTGTGCAAGGAACTGGAAATTGCCGAACTTGAAAAAAATATTGCGCAGGAAGTACGCAAGCAGATAGAAAAAAATCAGCGTGAATATTATCTGCGTGAGCAGATTAAAGTAATCAACAAAGAACTTGGCGAAGGTGACGAACGTCAGGCAGAAGTTGACGAATATAAAAAACAGATGGAAGGGCGTGACCTTCCTGCCGAAGTTACCGATAAGCTGAACAAAGAGCTTGACCGCCTGTTTAAAATGCCGCCGATGATGGCTGAAAGCGGTGTTATCCGCAATTATGTGGAAACGCTGCTTGCTCTGCCCTGGGGCATTTATGGCAAAGACAACTTTGATTTAAAACATGCTGAAAAGATTTTAAATAAAGACCATTACGGTCTGGAAAAAGTAAAAGAGCGCATTTTGGAATATCTTGCCGTGCGCGCACTGACCAAGAGCGGCAAAGGCCCTATTCTGTGCCTTGTCGGGCCTCCGGGCGTCGGCAAAACTTCGCTGGCGCAGTCTGTTGCCCGCGCTATTGACCGTAAGTTTACGCGTATGTCTTTGGGCGGCGTGCATGATGAAGCGGAAATCCGCGGACACCGCCGTACCTATATCGGCGCTATGCCGGGCCGCATTATTCACGGCATGCAGACCTGCGGCGTAATGAACCCGGTATTTTTGCTGGATGAAGTAGATAAAATGTCGTCCGATTTCCGCGGCGACCCGGCTTCTGCACTGCTTGAAGTGCTTGACCCGGAACAGAACAATACTTTCAGCGACCATTATGTGGAACTTCCGTTTGATTTGTCGCAGGTGTTCTGGATTGTAACCGCTAATACCGTGGAAACCATTCCGCCTGCGCTTTTGGACCGCATGGAAGTAGTACAGCTTTCAAGCTATACCGAAGACGAAAAAGTAAAGATTGCCGAACTGCATCTTTTGCCGAAAGAACGCGCCAATAACGGTTTAAGCGCCAAAACGCTTACTATTACCGAAGACGCGCTGCGCCTCATCATCCGCGGTTATACACGCGAAGCCGGTGTGCGCAGCCTGGAACGCAAAATTGCCGCTGTTTGCCGCAAAACTGCTCACCGCATTGTAAACGGCGAAGCCAAAACAGCAAAAGTAACGGCTAAAAACCTGCATAAATATTTAGGCAAAGTTATTTACCTTGAAGATGACGTAAGCCTTGAAGCCGCAGCCGGTATTTGCACCGGCCTTGCCTGGACCCGTGTCGGCGGCGAACTTTTAAAAGTTGAAGTTGTTGCCTGCAAAGGCAAAGGCCATCTTGTGCTTACAGGTCAGCTTGGCGATGTAATGAAGGAATCCGCGCAGGCAGGTTATACCTATATCCGCAGCCGTGCGGACGAACTTGGCCTTGCCAAAGATTTTTACGAAACCACTGATATTCATATTCATCTGCCGGAAGGCGCCATTCCGAAAGACGGGCCTTCTGCCGGTATTACAATGGTAACGGCAATGGTATCGGCATTAACCGGCCGCAAGGTAAAAAAAGATATTGCCATGACCGGTGAAATCACCCTTTCCGGCAGGGTATTGCCGGTAGGCGGTATTAAAGAGAAATTTTTGGCGGCGCACCGTTACGGCGTAAAAACCATTATTATGCCTGCCAAAAATGAGCAGGATTTGGACGAACTGCCCAAAAACGTGCGCGAAAAAATGACTTTTATACCTGTTAAACACATGGACGAGGTGTTAAAAATAGCATTGGAGGATTAAATGCGATGAACAAAGGAGTTTGGGATATAATCCGCGCGAACTTTGTCACCTCTGCCGTTAAGGCAGAACAGTACCCTTCGCCGCAGCTTATTGAAGCTGCGTTTATCGGCCGCAGTAATGTCGGCAAATCTTCGCTTATTAATTCGCTGTGCCGCCGCAATGGGCTGGCGCGCGTCAGCGCAACCCCCGGCAAAACGCAAACCATCAACTATTATATGCTGGATGCCAAACGCACAGTTGATGAAGGCGTGGAAACAGCGCAATTTTATCTTGTGGATTTGCCCGGTTACGGGTTCGCCAAAACAGGCAAATCCAACAAAGATTTGTGGTCCGGTTTTATCAGCAAATATCTGTCCGGTTCCGATAATCTGGCAATGGTTTGCCAGTTGATAGACATCCGCCATAAACCGCTGGAAAGTGATATGGAATGTTATCACTGGCTGCTTAGCTGCGGGCTTAACGTACAGATTATTTTAACAAAGGCAGATAAGCTTTCCAAAAATGCCGCAATGGCGCAAAAAGCGCTGTTCAAGCGCGAACTTGGGCTGGATGACAGCCGTATTATGACGTATTCGGTAACGCAAAATACAATGCGCAGTGAACTTATTAACCGTATTATGACTGTGCTGGAAAACCACAGATAAAGTTTCTTGGCCGCTTTGGGGGGAGTGGTTGGCTATGGGCAAATTTGATATTATGCTGCATGTAAGGCAGTTAATGATGTTTGGGCTTGCAATGCTTATAGGCTTGCTGTTTGATTATATGGCAGTGCCTATACCGTTTTTGCTGGGCGGCATTGTTTCCTCAATGTTCTGGAAAGTAATCGGCGCGCAGGTTTACTGGCCCCGCCAGTGGCGCGAACTTGGCCTGTGCGTTGCTGGTTACGGCATTGGGCGCAATTTCAGTGCCGAAACCGTACACGAACTTACCATGCAGTCATTAGGCGTTATTGAAGCAACTGCCGCCTGCGTCGGTGCCAGTGTTATAATTGCCTGGTGGACATCACGCCATAGTTATGCCAACCTGCAAAGCTGCATTATGGGCTGTATGCCCGGCGGCATGACGCAAATGCTGCTGATGAGCGAAAGCGACCCCCGCGTGGATTTCAGTGCCGTAATGGTAATGCAGACCCTGCGCTTAATGGGCGCAATAATTATTGTGCCGTTTCTTGTGGTTCACGGTCTTGGCGCAGAAATTAAAGATGCAGCAGTACCGGCGGCAGCTATTAATGGATATAGCTGGCTATGGATGGTGCCGATTGCTGCCCTTGGCGCAATAATTCTGCAAAAACTGCACATTCCCACACCGCGCCTTTTAGGGCCGATACTTGCTGCGGCTGCCTGCTCCTATTTTATAGGGACCTTCCAGCCGGTACCTGATCCCGTAATGATGGTAGCGCAAATCAGCATCGGCCTTTACATGGGAATGCTGCTTGACCCTGCCCGCATAAAAGAAACAGCACGCCTCATGCCGTTTATTTTAACCGGCATAGTAATAATTATTGCCGTCAGCATAGGCATGGCGTATTATCTTTCCGGTATATATGGGTTTTCCATAATTACGGCGTTTTTGGCAATGGCGCCGGGCGGAATTGCAGAAATGTGCCTTGCCGGCATGAGCATGGGCGAAAACGTATCCATTATTTTAACGTATCAGCTTGTGCGCATGGTAATTTTAAACGTAACAGTGCCGCTGGGGTTAGAATGGTATTTTAAAGATAAATAAAACCTAAATAGTAATTTGCGCAAAAATAAAAATGGTAAATTTTTACCAAAAGGCTTGACAGCCCTATTAGTAATAGTTATAATTAAGGCAACAAATCAATATTTCGTACAGGTACAATAACTGTTTAAATGTTTATCGGTGCAAATCCGATGCGATCCCGTCGCCGTAACGGCAATAAAAGCCGAAGCCGAGCGCGCAGCCTGTATAAGCATCACTGCTTGACCTGCGGGAGACAGGAAGGAGATGTTTACTAACCAACCGGCTTTGTTATGTGAGAGTGGCAGGGGCCTTTGATTGATAACATTTAAACCCGTCTTTTCGTTTTGGAAAGACGGGTTTTTATCTTACCTGCGCTTTTGCAGGGCGGGATATTGGTTTTAATAAAGGACGCGTCCATTCATTGATATTCTCAAATACTCATTCTCTACTCCTCTTGGCAGCATACGTTGGGGTGCGCCTGCTGCTGCGCCGCCGCTGAAAACGGCGGCATTTTTATTTCCCGGGCAAAGTGCCTTTGCGTAAAACGCATTTTGCTGATATACTTTAAACAGAGATATTTTAAGGAGGGTTCAACATGAAAGTTATTAATACTGAAAAAGCTCCTGCTGCTATCGGGCCTTATTCTCAGGCAATGGAAGTTGGCAACTTTATTTTTGCATCCGGGCAAATTCCGGTAGACCCTGCAACCGGCGAAGTGCCGGAAGGCATTACCGCACAAGCGGAACAAAGCTGCAAAAACGTGGGCGCAATTTTGGAAGCCGCAGGGCTTGGCTATGAAAATGTAGTAAAAACCACCTGCTTTTTGGCAGACATGGCAGACTTTGCCGCTTTTAACGAAGTATATGCCAAATACTTTACCGGCAAACCGGCACGCAGCTGTGTAGCAGTAAAAGCAATTCCCAAAGGCGTGCTTTGCGAAATTGAAGTAATTGCAGTGAAATAAAAAGTAAATAGTTTATTAAAAAGCTCAGCTAAAAGGCTGGGCTTTTTTAGTTACTTAAAAGAAAACAATAAGAGAATCTACGTTTAATGTTTTGTTTTTTGAAAGAAATGCATCCATCATAATTTTAACAGTTGGTTGCGAAATAAAAAGTAACTATTTTTTCTTTTTAGGCAGTCATCGCAAAAAATATTGCTGAATGTAAAATTTTATTGTGGGAAAATTTGTGTTACATTGCCGTAAAAGTACGAGTTATAGTAACTTGCGCCGCCACGTAAGCGTACCGGTAGGAATAAAGTTTCCACAAGACCAGTAAAAGTACGATATAAGTTAAAAAGTAAATGTCTTGCGGGGGGGTAAAGATGTGGTATAATTTCGGTAGCGCCAAATTTATTGTTTTATATAAAATATGGCAAAAAAATATCGAAAGGGATGACCATGATGAAATTGAATGGTAAGAAGTTAACAAATGCAGTAGTATTAAGTTTAATGCTCGCTGCACCATTTTATGCAAGTGCAGAAGAAATTACTGTAAGCGATGGGCAGGTTTTAACTGGACCGCAAAATGCGAATGCGAACATTGCAACTACTATCAAAGGTAGTGGAACTGAAAATATTACATTTGAAGGCGATGCAGATAAACAATTTTCTTTATCTGCATCTGGCGTTACATCTGAAGTAAAAGATGTAAATGATATTACTCTTACTGGTACTTGGGCATATAAAGATGAAGACCCTGGTAAAGGTGACGGTAGTGTATTTTATACAAATGGAGCGAACAGCGTAATTAATATTACTGCTAACGGTGATATTACAACTAATAATGTACATAGCTCGACTATCGCTTTTCATGCTATGGGTGGTAAAATAAATGTAACTGCAGCTAATATTTATTTAGATGGTGTTGGCAATGCAGTCTTTTCGCAAACTAATGGTGGTGGTGCTGCTGGTAAAATTACTTTAAATGCTACTGGCGATATTTATTTAAGTGCTGAAGGAACTACCGTAGGTGCGGCAAGTTTTTCTAATGAAGAAAAGAGTTCGGTAGTAGGTATTAGTGGCAAAAACGTAACAATCAAATCCGAAGATTCAAGAGCTGTTGGAGCATATGGCACTGTAAGCAATAGTAACGCAGTTACAATTAGAGCCGAAGAGAAACTTGCAATAGAAGGTAAAACGGCTATTGAAGCAAGTAACGGTATTGGTGAAGAAAAAGAAGCTGGTGTAAAAGTTACTGCTAAAAATATTGAAGTAACTGGTGCTATTAAGGCAGAGAAAAACGCTAATATTACTGTTGGTGACGAAAATCTTGCGCAAGCTGTTATTAATGGCGATGTAAGCGCTAAAGAAAATTCTAACATTGACCTTGGTTTAGGCACTAACGGCAGCCTGACCGGTAATGTTACTATGGACAATAATAGCAGCACTATTGATTTAAATATGGGTAATGCTTCTACATGGAATGCTACAGGTACTAACTCTGTTACTACTATCAGCGGTACTGATGCAACGATTGCGGTTGACAGCCTTGACACCAAAGTAAATGTTGGCAATAATAACAGCACCGGTTTAACTTTAAGTGGCAGCAGTAATGTAACCAACAGCTTTAATGAAAATGATATTGCAGGCGGCATGCAGGATTTGGCTGGCGTAATGAAGATTACTGATGGTAATAAACAAATTACAGTAACTGCACAGGAAGGTGATATTCTTGGTGAAATTACTGCTGTAACAGATGGGGAAGGTAATATCATCAGCAATTCTGTAAAACAAAGTGAAAATGTTAAAAATGCAGGCATTACCGAACTTGCCAACGTAGCATTTATGGCATGGCGTGCCGAAAATGACGAAATGCATCAGCGCATGGGCGAACTGCGCAGCAGCACTGGCGAAGCAGGCATTTGGGCACGCATGAAACGCGGCGAAAGCGAAAGCGGCGATTTGGATATTACCAACCAATACAACACCTATCAATTAGGCTATGACGAAAAAGTTGGCGACAGCAACTGGTACATTGGTGGTGCAATCAGCCGTACCGAAGGCAAGAGCAGCTTCAGCAATGGCAGCGGTGAAAACCAATCCACCGGTTTTACTGTATACGGCACCTATGTTGGCGATAATGGCGAATATGTAGATTTAAGTGCAAAATACGCACGCCTTGACAATGAATTTGATGTATTTGACCGTGCCGGTATGGAAGTTAACGGCGATTACAGAAACAACGGTTATGCTCTCAGTGCAGAATATGGCAAACGCATTGCAACCGGTAATGATTTCTGGGTAGAACCGCAGGTACAGCTGACTTATGGACATTTGAGCAGCGCTAATTACACCACCAGCAATGATGTAAAAGCAGCACAGGACGCAATGAACAGCGTAGTTGGCCGTGTAGGCTTTGCCGCAGGTAAAGACATCAGCGCAGGCAATGTATATGTAAAAGCAAGCTATCTGTATGACTTTGATGGTGATACCAGCGTAACCATGACCAAAAACGGACAAAGTTCTACTTAT
Organism: uncultured Phascolarctobacterium sp.; assembly: GCA_900554395.1. Taxonomy (GTDB): domain Bacteria; phylum Bacillota; class Negativicutes; order Acidaminococcales; family Acidaminococcaceae; genus Fusicatenibacter_A. Next base: position 153 of record USHB01000030.1, on the reverse strand, counting down.
GACCAGGACCTTGGCGGTGGCTGGTTTGAATTTGGTATTGGTACCAATATCAACCTCAGCGAAACTTCACACCTGTATTTTGATGTAGAACGCGCAGTAGGCGGAGATATTGACACACCGTGGCAGTGGAACGCAGGGGTAAGATTTGACTTT
>USHB01000029.1 GCA_900554395.1 uncultured Phascolarctobacterium sp. | reverse complement strand
TACGTTGGAACGCAGCGGCAAAAAAGACGGCTTTGATGTAATTGTACGCCCGCTGGTAAAAATGAACGGCAATATTGTAAGCAGTACGGGCATCCGTAATTTAATCAGGGCAGGGCATATAGAACATGCCAATAATATGCTTGGGCGCGTTTACAGTATTACCGGGCAGATTGTCCATGGTGATGAACGTGGCAGAAAACTTGGTTTTCCAACTGCCAATATTGAATTGCAGAACAGTGAAATGGCTGTTCCTGCGCCGGGTGTTTATGCCGTTGAAGCAGAAATTGACGGCATAACTTATGAAGGCATGGGCAATATAGGCAATAACCCCACGTTTAATGATGTTGAACATGTAAGGCTTGAAGTCAATCTGTTTAATTGCAGCGGCGACCTGTACGGCAAAACAATGAAGGTTTATTTTTATAAATACATCCGTGCAGAACAGAAATTCAGCGGCATTGAAGAACTGTGCAGGCAGATAGACGCTGATAAAGAAGCAATTAAAACATATTTTTTAAATAAAAAACAGTTGCCCAATCAATAACTTTGTGTTATACTGTTTAAGTATTATTTTTGAACCATTGCTTGGAGATGCGCTGCTCCGGCGGTTTCTATGCACTGGCGATTACAGAAAAATGGAGGAATTGCAAATGTTAACACCTGAAAGAAAACAAGAAATCATCCTTGCAAATGCAAGACACGAAGGCGACACCGGTTCTCCGGAAGTACAAATCGCCGTATTGACCGAACGTATTAAATATCTTACCGAACATCTTAAAGACCATAAAAAAGACCATCATTCCCGCCGCGGCCTTCTGAAAATGGTTGGCCAGCGCCGTGGGCTGTTAAACTATCTTATGGCTAAGGATATCGAGCGTTATCGTGCAATCCTTGCAAAGCTCGGCCTGCGTAAATAATTGGCAAATAAAGGCCTGCTTCACTGAGAAGCAGGCTTTTTTACCAGATACGGAAAATTTTATTGTAACGCAAGTTTTGTTATGGTAAAATTAAAAGGTAATTTAGTTTAGGAGGAAGCCAAGTTGATTACAGCGTTAAGTGTATTGGACGTTATTGTCAGCATAGCATTAATTGGCTCTGTGCTTATGCAGTCCGGCAAGGGTTCCGGCCTGTCCGACGCTTTTGGCGGCGGTGGCGGTTATTTTGGCAAAGGCAACGATATGGATACAATGATGGCTAAAGCAACCATCGTTTTAGGCATTTTGTTTGCTCTTATTACATTGATAATTGCCAAATTAAGCATGTAATTTTAAAATTATAAACGTTTGTAAAATCCTGCATCCATACGATGTGGGATTTTTTTGTATGTGGTATAATTATGGTATATTGGAGGGAAGAACGTGGCTAAACTTGGAGCAAAACCATTCTTTTTCGCCGGCGGCACAGAAGGCGTGCTTTTAATACACGGCTATACCGGCGCACCGGGAGAGATGCGTTTGCTGGGTGAATTTCTGCACAGCAAGGGATATACCGTACTTGGCGTTTTGCTGCCGGGCCACTGCATGACTCCCCAAATTTTATCTCAGTATAATTTTAATGACTGGTATGCCGAAGTAAAACGAGGTTTTGCCAAACTTAAAGCTGTCTGCCGTAAGGTATATGTAGCAGGGCTTTCTATGGGTGGCTTGCTGACTTTGAAAGCAGCGGCAGAACTTGAGCCGGATAAAATTGTAGTAATGGCGGCGCCGATTTACGTTTGTGATAAAAGGCAGTTTCTGCTGCCGTGGCTGCGTTTTATTATCCGCTATATAAAAAAGCGGCAGCGTGTGTTTGATAACGTGCCTGATGAATACTGCGTGCAGTGTGAAGCAATGCCTACCAAACCATTGGTAAGCATGTTTAAGTTTATAAAAAAATGCAAACAGGGCTTTTTGCAAAAAATAACTGTGCCATGCCTTGTAATGCAGAGTAAAATAGAGCATACAGTGCGTTGGCAAAGCGCACAGTTTATTTATGATAATATTTCTTCGCCGCGCAAAGAACTGGTATGGTTTGAACATTGCGGACATATTTTGACATTGGATAAGGAAAGGGAAGCGGTATTTAATAAAATACTTGCTTTTTTAAAGGATAGATAAATGTTTGAAGATAAAGAATACCCTATGTGTTTTGCCTGCGGCAAGCAAAACCCGATAGGTTTGAAAATGACTTTTAAGATGGACGAAAAAGAATGTGTGTCTTATTTTACGCCGAAAGAAGAACACCAAAGTTATAACGGTATGATGCACGGCGGTTTAATAAGCGTTTTGCTGGACGAAATTATGGGTCACTACCTGTTTTGCATGGAAGGAAAACCAGCTTATACCGCCAAAATGGAACTTCGTTACCGCCAGCCGCTGAAAATAGGTGAAGAAGTAAAGTGCGTGGGAACACGTATTAAGCAAAAAGGACGCCTTGTAGAAATGCACGGCGAAATTATAACAAAAGATGGCATTGTTGCGGCAGAAGCTACTGCCAAAATGATGCTGGAGGATTAAAATGAAAAAAGGAAAAGAACAAATACTGGAGTTTATGCAGCGCAGCAGCTATGCGCCGCTGACTGCAGAAGATTTAATTGAAGAAATTCCCATAACAGGCAATTTAAACACCTTTTGGCAGGATTTAAAAGAGCTTTTGGAAAACGGCGAAATTATAAAAACGCGTTACGGTACTTACGGACTGCCGGAAAAAATGGGTCTGGTTGTTGGCCGGGTACAGCTTACAAGCAAAGGCTTTGGCTTTGTTATACCGGATAACAAAGGCGACAGGCCGGATGTTTTTATACCGCCGCGTTTATTAAACGGCGCCATGAACAACGACCGTGTAATGGCAAGGGTAGAAAGCGCAGGCGGCAATGACCGCAAGCCGGAAGGCGAAATTATCCGCATTATCAAACATGCCAATAATAAAATCGTCGGCACATTTAAAGCAAGCCGCGATTATGGCTTTGTTGTGCCTGATGACAAGCGCATCGGGCAGGACGTATATATTTTAAAACGTAATTTCGGCGGTGCTAAGGATAACCAGAAAGTAGTGGCTGAAATTACAGAATGGGCTCCGGACAGCCGCCGCAATATTGAAGGCAAAATTGTAGAAGTGCTTGGCAATACAGGCGATGCCGGCATGGAACTGCTTTCGCTGATTAAACAGTACGATTTGCCGCTGGAGTTTCCGGAGCAGGTAATTACTGCATCCAAACGTGTGCCGAAAAATATTAAAAGTACGGAGCTTGAAGGCAGGCGTGATTTGCGTGACCGTTTGATTGTTACCATTGACGGCGACGATGCCAAAGACCTGGACGATGCTGTTTTTGTTCAGCCTGCCGGTAACGGTGATTTTACGCTTGGCGTTTATATTGCCGATGTAAGCCATTACGTACACGAAAATACAATTTTAGACCGTGAAGCACAGGAGCGCGGTACAAGCGTTTACCTTGTAGACCGTGTGCTGCCGATGCTGCCGGAACGCCTTTCCAACGGTATTTGCAGCCTTAATGCAGGTGAAGACCGCCTTGTAATGTGCTGCGAAATGCTGATAGATAAAAAAGGGCGTATTAAAACTTACGATATTTTCCCCGGCGTTATTAATGTGCGCCACCGTTTAAGCTACCGCATTGTGCGCGAAATATTGGTCAATAAAAATACTGAACTGACCGAAAAATACAGCGATACCTTGCCGATGCTTCAAGAAATGGAAAAACTCTGTGTAATTCTTCACAAAAAACGCGTAACGCGCGGAGCCATTGATTTTGACCTGCCGGAGCAGAAAGTAATTTTGGACGAAACCGGCAAACCGGTAGAAATAGTTCAGCGTGAACATGGGCTGGCAGAATCTATCATTGAAGAATTTATGCTTGCTGCCAACGAAACCGTTGCCCGCCATATGGCGCTGCAAAAATGGCCGTTTATTTACCGCGTGCATGATAAGCCGCAGGAAGAAAAAATGCGCGACCTTGCGCTTTTATTAGCACGTTTTAATGTAAAAATGCCTGTTGCTGCCGAAGTTAAGCCGTTGGAACTGCAAAAAGCACTGATAGCCATGGAAGGGCGTCCGGAAGAACGCATGGTATCTGCCGTTGCTTTGCGCTCATTAAAACAGGCTGTGTATCAAACCGATAATATCGGGCATTTTGGGCTGGCAGCAGAATACTATACCCATTTTACTTCTCCAATCCGCCGTTATCCGGATTTAATCGTCCACCGCCTGCTGCACAAATGGCTTGCTGACCCTTACATGAAAGAGCAAACCAAAGACGAATACATCAATAAACTTGACCATATCGCCGAACATTCTTCAATCCGTGAGCGCACGGCTGCCGAAGCGGAACGCGCTACCGTTGATTTGAAAAAGGCGGAATATATGGCAGGGCATATTGGTGAAGAATATGAAGGCATCATCAGCGGCGTTACAGCTTTTGGCATGTTTGTGGAACTTGCCAACGGCGTTGAAGGCCTTGTGCATATTTCAAGCCTTTTGGATGATTACTATGAATTTGCCGAAGAAAGCTATGCGCTGATAGGCACGCATACCCGTAAATGCTACCGTTTGGGCGACCCTGTACGTATAGAAGTATTTCAGGTTAATATAGCCGAACGGAATATTGATTTTATTCTTGCCGGTGAAGATGCCAGCGTGCGTGAGCGTATTAAAATGCAGCTTGCAGAACAGCGCAAAGCCTTGCCGCGCCGCAATGATATACCTAATAAAAAAGGCAAAAAGAAAAAAGGCAGGGATAAACTTGCCAAACGAGGTAAAGGCGGCAGTAAATTTACCAAAAATTCCAAAGGAAAACATAATAAAAGTAAGAAAAAACAGAGGAATAAATAGTGGAACAGAAAATTAAAATAGTTGCAGAAAACAGAAAAGCACGCCACGATTATACAATTCACGAAACTTACGAAGCCGGTATTGCCCTTACCGGCACGGAAGTAAAATCGCTGCGGGCAGGCAAAGCTAATATGAAAGACAGCTATGCGCAAATTACCAAAAGTGCGGAAGTTATTGTTTCCAACCTGCATATAAGCCCTTATGACCAGGGCAACCGCTTTAACCACGAGCCGCTGCGTGACCGCAAATTGCTGCTGCACAGAGCGGAAATACGCAGGCTTATCGGCAAGGTTAAGGAAAAAGGCTATACGCTTGTGCCGCTGAAAATGTATTTTACGCATGGGCTTATCAAAATGGAAATTGCGCTTGCCACAGGTAAAAAACTTTACGATAAACGCCAGGACATGGCCAAACGCGATGCCAAACGTGAAGTAGAACGCGCCATGAAGGAAAGAAACCGCTGAGGTTTTGACAAAAAATTTAATTGTGTTATAATAATAAAACAACACTTATCACGGGGATGTACTGGTTTCGACGGGGATAGGTGTGGTATGATAAGCGAGCCGTGTTTCCGTCAGCACGTTAAACGGCGGACGTTTAAAAATAAACGCTAAAAACGATTACGCTTTAGCAGCTTAATGCTACGTCCTTTCGTCCCTTTCCTGCGGGGATGATATGGACGCCAACAGCAGGATACTTTTAAGCCGTCTCCCGGAGGCTTAAAGGGAAACTTTTCGGGATAGCGACCGTGTAGCCCGCCGTCAGGCGGCAGGGGAGCGAATAATAAAATGACGCGCTGCGCTCGGAGAAAGTTATATTGCAATATTTTCGGACAGGGGTTCGACTCCCCTCATCTCCACCAAAAAAAACAAGGCTGATTACAGAATTAACTGTAACCAGCCTTTATTTTTTATCTTTTATTTTACAATTTCATACGGCCAATCCATAATGCCGCCGATATGTTCAACGTTTGTGTAACCCATATCGGCAAGTGCCTGCGAAGCACGGTGGGCGCGTTTGCCGCTGCGGCAGTAAACTAAAATTTCAGCGTCTTTGTCGGGTAAAACTTTTGCAACTTCAGCAGATTTCGCTTCAATTAAATCTACCGGCAGCAAAACAGCGTTGGGCAGGTGTCCTGCGGCAAATTCTTCCTGAGTGCGTACATCAAGAACAACAATGTTTGCGTTTTGTTCAATGCGCTCTTTAGCCTGCTGCGGTGTAAGCGTTTTATAAGCAGCGGTTTGGGTTTGAGCGGTTTGTGTATTGGCAGCCGTGGTTTCTTCCTGCGCAAAGCAAACTGCTGATACCGCCAAAACAGCGGCGAAAATAAGCATTAACAGTCGTTTCATAAAATCATCTCCTTTAAATTTATTATAAAAATTAACAAAGATACTTGTCAAGTTTACGTTTTAAGTAATTTTGTTAAGTAGTTAACATAAAACATAACTACAACAGTCTTTTAATTTAATAGCTTTAAGTGTTATAATATATTTATATTACTATCATAAAAGGAGAATTACCAATGAAAGAATATACTCTCCCATACGGCAGCGGCTGCCAAAAGGTAATGCTGCCGGAAGAACATATATTGTACGATATTCATGGCAATAAAGCCGCCGTTGCAGGCGATATAAAACAAGCGACTCTTGATGCGCTGCGCAGCCCGATTGAAAGCGCGCCGCTGCGGGAAGTTGTAAAAGCAGGCGATAAAGTAGCCGTTATTGTCAGTGACATTACACGCCTTGTACGCACTGCCGATTTTTTGCCGGTGGTTATTGATGAAATAAATGCAGCCGGCGTGCCGGACAGCGACATTACCATTGTAGTGGCAACCGGCACTCACCGTGCCCATACTCCGGAAGAAGATGTGCTTGTTTGCGGAAAGGAAATTGTAGAACGCATTAAAATTCATCAGCATGATTGCCGCAATAACGATGAACTTGTTGACCTTGGCGTAACCAGCCGCGGCACGCCTGTTTTAATTGATAAAACAGTTGCGGAGGCAGATAAAATTATCATTACCGGCGCTGTATCGCTGCACCCAATGGCAGGCTTCGGCGGCGGGCGTAAGGCGGTTATGCCCGGCGTAAGCGGACACGCAACTATTATGCATAATCATGCCATGGCGTTGGCAGATGAAGTAGGCGCAGGGTGTAACCCGCTTTGCGAAACCGGCGTTTTGGAAGGCAATCCGCTGCATGAAGATATGAGCGAAGTTTGCGCAAAACTTAATCCTGCTTTTCTGGTAAACATGGTGTTCAGCCCGGAAGGCGACTTGCACGAAGTTGTGGCAGGGCATTGGTATAAAGCATGGGAAAAAGGCTGCGCCGATTTGCTTGCCATGGCAGGCGTACATATTAAAGAGCAGGCAGATGTGGTAATTGCTTCTGCCGGCGGCAGCCCGAAAGACATTAACCTTTATCAGAGCTGCAAAGCGCACATGAACGCTGTTTTTGCCGTAAAACCAGGCGGCTACCTTATTTTAACCTTGGAATGCCCCGATATTAAAGAACCTGCTATTTTTACGGACTGGTTCTCTAAATCTGACATACTTCAATTTGAAAAAGACGTCCGTGCCGATTTTTCCATTCCTGCCTTTGTAGCGTTTAAAACAAGGTGCATTGTAAATTCGCTGCACACATATTTGGTAACAAAGCCAGAAAACTTTGATTTTGTAAAGGCAACGGGGCAAACACCTGTGGCAACGCTTGAAGAAGCGTGGAAACTGGTGCAGGAAGATTTGCAAAAGAACAATAAAAACGATTACAAAATTACAATTATGGGGCATGCCTCGGCAACATTGCCTGTTTTGGAGAAAGAAGGGTTAAAGTAATGAAAGAATACAAATTTAAATTCGGCAAAACAACCCAAAGCGTAATGCTTGATGAAAATAAAGTGCTTCAAATTATCGGCGCAGAGCCGGGCGAAAAAGTTAAAGATGTTAAAGAAGCCGTTTTTAATGCTCTGCGCAATCCCATTAACTGCGCTCCGCTTTGCGAAACCGTAAAAAAAGGCGATAAAGTGGTAATACTCGTCAGCGATATTACGCGCGCTTCCAACCGTACCGGAGATTTTTTGTCTTATGTTGTAGAAGAAATAAATAATGCCGGTGTGCCTGACAGCGATATTACTATTTTAGTGGCGACAGGAACGCACCGCTCGCATACTGATGAAGAAAAGAAAATACTTGTAGGCGAGGATGTATTCAATCGTATTAAAATCTATGACCATGACGCGTTTGAGGCGGATAGAAATGTATATCTTGGCACAACCAGCCGCGGCACGCCGGTGTATATTGATAAAATTGCAGCCGAAGCAGATAAGGTAATACTTACCGGCGGCATTACGCCGCATTTGTTTGCAGGTTTTGGTGGCGGGCGTAAAAGTGTACTGCCTGGTATTGTTACGGCAGAAACAATTAACCACAATCATGTTTTGGCGCTTAGCGATACCATTGGCGGCGGCATTAACCCGGATACCTGCCTTGCCAAAGAATGGGACAATCGCGTCAGCGAAGATATGTGCGAAGCTGCCGCGTTGTTGAATCCATGCTTTTTAATTAACTCCATTATGGATGCTGATGGCGATTTTTATGCCTTTGTAGCAGGGCATTGGTACGATGCATGGCTTGAAGGCACACGCATTGTAAAAAAACAGCAAGGCGTTAAAGTATCTGCCAAAGCAGATATTGCTATTTCCAGCGGCGGCGGTTATCCGCATGATATTAACCTCTACCAGGGAATGAAGGCTTATGTTCCTGCGTCAATGTCGCTGAAAGAAGGCGGCGTTATAATTGCCGTACTGGAATGTGATGATATTGCCGAACCTCCTGCTTTCTTTACCAGTTTCCGTTATGACGATTTAAAAGAAATGGAACAGGATGTGCGTAACAATTTCAGCATACCGTTTTATGTAGCGTTTTACACCTGCTGTCTGGCAGAGCGTTTTACCATTATTCTGGTAACCAAACCCGAAAACTTTGAAGAAGCGCGTAAAACACGCGCCGTGCCGGTGGCAACGCTTCAGGACGCAATGGAAATGGCAGAAAAAATCATCGGTAAGGATGATTACACCATTAATATTATTCCGCACGGCATGGATACTATACCGTTTTTTGATTAACGGTTTATAAAATTTTAAATGAATATATTTTTAAGGGAAGGAAGATGACTATGGCATTAAAAAAATTTAAATTTGGTTTTGGCGACGGCTACCAGGAAGTAGCGCTGCCGGAAGAACATATTTTGCAGGTAATTGAAGGCAACGAAAGTGAAAAAATTACCGATGTTAAAGCGGCAGTTTTAAAAGCCATGCGCGAACCTATTAACAGCAAACCATTGCAGCAATGCGTAAATAAAGGCGAAAAAGTAGCTATCGTAGTCAGCGATATTACACGCCTTGTTCATACAGACCAAATTTTAATCCATATCGTTAACGAGCTGAACCTTGCAGGCATACCCGATGAAGATATCAGTGTAGTTGTAGCGCAGGGCACGCACCGTCCGCATACACACGAAGAAGATATTATCGTCTGTGGGCAGGAAGTAGTAGACCGCATTAAAATTTATCAGCACAGCAGCAAAGAGTCTGTCTGCGTGCATGTAGGTGATACCCCGCGCGGCGTGCCTGTATGGATTGATAAACACGTTACCGATGCCGATAAAGTAATTATTACAGGCGGCATTACCGTACACTTGCTTGCCGGTTATGGCGGCGGGCGCAAAGCCATACTGCCGGGCGTAGCAAGCGAAGAAACCATTCAAAAACACCATTCACTCGCTCTTGCCGATGAATTTGGCGGCGGCGTATATCCCGGTGTAGAAACTGCCAATATCGAAGGCAACCGCTTCCACGAAGAACTTTGCGCAGCCTGCAAATTAGTTAACCCGTGCTTTTTGGTAAACAACGTTTTGGATAACGACGGCGATTTTGCCAAAATTGTTGGCGGAAACTGGTATGATGCATGGCTGGAAGGCACCAAAGAAGTATTAAAAATTCAGGGCGTAAAAACCAAAGGACGTGCCGATGTTGTAATTGCCTCCCCGGGCGGCTTCCCGAAAGACATTAACCTTTATCAGGGCAGCAAAACTTATGATACATCCGTATTGGCGCTGAAAAAAGGCGGCATTTTAATTGCCGCGCTGGAAGCACGCGAAATTAACGACCCGCCTGCATATATGGAAAGTTTCCGCTTTGATAATTTAACTGATATGGAAAAAGCGCTGCGCGCAGAATTTTCCATTCCGTTTTATGTAGCGTTTGTACTGGCAAACCTGTGCCACGAAAATACCGTATATCTTGTAACCAAACCCGAAAACTTTGAGGCAGCACGCAAAACAGGGCAGATTCCTGTAGCTACTATTGAAGAAGCATGGGCTTTGGCGCAGGAAAAATTAAAAGCCGAAGGCAAAACCGATTACACAATTAACGTAATGCAGCACGCCGCCAACACCGTGCCGATGATTGAAGAATAATTTAATAAATAAAAAAGGAATCACAAAAGTGATTCCTTTTTTATTATAATTTAAAGTTTTATTACAGTCTGCCGCTGCTGTTGAGCACGTCGCGCATTTTATGGATAACCATTTGTTTAATGGCTTCGCGTGCCGGTTTTAAATATTTGCGCGGGTCGAAATCGGCAGGGTTTTCGCAGAGATGTTTGCGGATGGATGCCGTCATTGCAAGGCGCAGGTCGGTATCAATGTTAATTTTGCAAACGCCAAATTTGCCTGCTTTTAAGAGCATATCTTCGGGCACGCCCTGTGCGCCGTCAAGTTTGCCGCCGTATTTGTTGCATTCTTCAACAAACTGGGGGATAACGGTGGAAGCGCCATGCAGTACCAGCGGGAAGCCGGGCAGCAGGTTGGTGATTTTTTCAAGGCGGGCAAAATCAAGTTCTGGTTTGCCTTTAAATTTATAAGCGCCGTGGCTTGTGCCGATTGCAATGGCAAGGGAATCAACGCCGGTACGTTCTACAAATTCTACTGCCTGGTCGGGGTCGGTGTAGGTAGCGTCTTTAGTGTTTACTTTAACAGCGTCTTCAACGCCGGCAAGGCGGCCGAGTTCTGCTTCTACAACAACGCCTTTGTTGTGTGCGTAATCTACAACGCGTTTGGTAAGTTC